>JANMPL010000329.1:0-12059 GCA_031369845.1 Chloroflexota bacterium | reverse complement strand
CAGACGTGTGCTATTCCTATCTTCTCGATTCCAGTCGTCAGGTTCGGGACGACAGAGGCGCAGGCGATCGCCGAAACGTCGGCGAACGAGGCATCGTCAAGCCGCAGGAGGCCGTCGAGCATCAGTTCGAGCTCGTCGGCGCTCGCGCGCAGGTGGGTTGCCGCGCGGCGAGTCGCAGTCAGCGCCCCGGCCTTGAACAGCCCGAGCGTGATGTTGGTGTTGCCAATGTCAACGGCGAGCAGCATGGCTCGATGATACGCGGGGCCGCCGACGGTGCCCGTCCGCCCGTCCGCCCGTTCGCCCGATCATCCGATATCGCACGTCGCGCCAACTCACTCTCCCGCCGCCCGGCCCTCCGATTTCGGACTCCGGAATCGGAGGATCGGTCGCGACGGAAGTGGTTTCGCGCGGCGTTCGATATCGGAGCACTGCCGGGTTGCGGAGGCTCTGGCGAGCGCCCGGCAGAGCTCCGGCCTCGACATCCGCGGTAGGATCGACCGGTACCGCGTTCCTTGCCGGCCGCATCGCGGGGCAGGAAACGGGGAGCGGAACATCCCCGGAGGAGAAGTCGTGGAAGCACGCCGCACGCCGATCGCCGCCCGCGCCATCATCCTCGGAGCCATCCTCGTGCCGCTTCTAGGGAGCCAGCTCGCGCTAGCCGGAGACCGGGAGGCGCTGACGGCGTTGGCCGACAGGACGGTCGCGCCGGTCGCGGCCAGCGAACCGACCGCGTTCGTCCCGGGCAATATCCGCCTGTCATTCGCGCGGATCGCCCGCGGCCTGTCGAGTCCGGTCTTCATCACCCATTCGGGCGACAACAACGGTCGCCTCTTCATCGTCGAGCAGACCGGTCGGATTCGGGTCATCCGCAAGGGCGTGCTGCAGTCGACCCCAGTCCTCGACCTGCGGTCGAAGATCTCCACGGGCGGCGAGCGCGGCCTCCTCGGGCTGGCATTCCACCCCGACTACAGCTGGAACGGCAAGTTCTACGTCAACTACACGGACCGCAACGGCGACACCGTGATCGCGCAATACCTCCGGTCGACAACCAACGCGAGTCGAGCCAATGCGGCATCGGCCAAGATCGTCCTTCGGATCCCGCAGCCGTATTCGAACCACAACGGCGGCATGCTCGCCTTCGGGCCCGACCGATACCTGTACGTCGGGATGGGCGACGGCGGAGGCGCCGGCGACCCCGGCAATCGTGCCCAGAGTCTCAGTTCGCTGTTGGGCAAGATCCTCCGGATCAACGTCGACACCCGGCGCGCTTACACGATCCCGCCGACGAATCCGTACGTCGGCAAGTCGGGTAACGACCTGATCTGGTCGTTCGGGCTGCGCAACCCATGGCGCTTCTCGTTCGACCGCCTGACCGGCGACCTGTGGATCGGCGACGTCGGCCAGAGCCGCTACGAGGAGATCGACCGCTCGCTGGCCCCGAACGCCGGCCGCGCCGCCAACTACGGCTGGCGGCAACTCGAGGGCAACGCTTGCTACAACCCGTCCACGGGCTGCCGCCGCACGGGCAAGACGATGCCGCTCGCCGTCTACGGCCACGTCGTCGGATGCTCGGTCACCGGCGGCTATGTCTACCGCGGGACGACCTACCCGGATCTCAAGGGCGTCTACTTGTTCGCCGACTACTGTTCAGGCCGGATCTGGGGCGTCGACGCGGCCGGTCCGAACACCCAGACGCCGGTCCAGCTCGCCAACACGGCGACGATGGCCAGCTCGTTCGGCGAGGACCAGGCCGGCAACGTCTACCTCGTCGACCATGCCGGCGAGATCTGGATGATCAAGGACAACTAGGCGCGAAATCACGCCCGAAATCACGCCCGTCGGGCACCCGAGCGGGGCCTCCGGTGCGGTACCATCGGCGTGCCGTTACGCCCGCGAGGAGCCCACTGTGTCGAGCGCCACGCCCGCCAAGTTCTTCGTCAACCAGGGCGTCGTCACGAGCCGCGCCGACATGCAGAACCTGCTGCGGCCGACGCTCAAGCAGACGGTGTCGTACCGATTCCTGCGCGGTCGCGACCTCGTCGCGCATGGCACCGGCTGGGTGGAGCGGATCGTCTTCGACGAGCCGGAGACGTCGACCTACTTCACGCCGATCGCGATCACCCTCAACATCGATTCGTTCGAGCATCTCGAGTTCGAGACCCGTCCCGATCAGCTCCTGGTCTACACGCTCGTCCAGGGCGATGAGCGGGTCATCATCGAGTACGCGCCGATGACCGCCGCCGGTGAGGGCGACGCCCGATTCGCCCCCCACCAGCTCGAGTTCGACACGAGTGGCTTCGTCCAGATGGAGCTGCTTGCCCTCGACGCCCGCGAGGACGAGTAGCGAGATCGGAGCCGGCCGGGGAGGGCTGGCCAGCAGGATCCCGGACCGGGATGCCGAGAGACCCGGTCCGACGGTCGCCGCGGGAGGGAACCGGCGGCCGCGGTGAGTGATGCGGTCCGAGCCGTCGCGCTCCGGCGTGTCACGAAGGCTGGAGGAAGGGAACCGAGTGGACGTTGAAGGTACGCAGCCGCGTCCCGCCCCGAGCGGGAACGCGATCGCCGACTACTTCAAGTTCGAGGAGCGTGGCACAAATCTCGCAACGGAGATAAAGGCCGGCGTGACCACATTCATGGTCATGGGCTACATCCTGTTCGTGAACCCGCTGATCCTCGCGAACGCGGGAATCTCCGTTCCGGCGGCCGCAGCAGCAACGGCGCTCGTCGCAGGCGTCATGACGATCGCGATGGGCGTCTTCGCGAACGCGCCGATCGCCCTCGCAGCCGGGCTTGGGATCAACGGTGCCGTGGCCTTCGGGCTGGTTCTGACCAGCCACCTGACGCCGGCCGGGGCCATGGGCGTCATCGTCCTCGAGGGCCTCCTCGTGACGCTCCTCGTCGTGGTCGGGCTGCGCGAAGCCGTCATGAGGGCCGTGCCGCTGTCGCTCAAGCGCGCGATCGGCGTCGGCATCGGCCTCTTCATCCTCTTCATTGGGTTCATCGACGCGGGGATCATCGTCAAGACGGGGGGCACATCGGCCGAGAATCCGGTCCCGGTGACCTTCGTCTTCCCGACCGAGCCTGCCCACTTCGTCTTCTGGTTCGGGCTCGTCCTGACCATTGCGCTGTGGGCCCGTCGCGTCCCGGCGGCGCTCCTCATCAGCATCCTGGTGACGACCGTCGTCGCGATCGCCGTCGGCGTTCAGAAGATGCCGGCAACCTTCACCGCGACGCCCGATTTCAGCACGATCGGCCAGTTCGACCTGTTCAACGTCTTCACCGTCCTCGGTGGGCTAGCGGCCGTGCTAACGATCTTCAGCTTCATGCTCACTGACTTCTTCGACACGATGGGCACGGCGACCGCAATCAGCGAGCAGGCCGGTCTGGTCGACGAGGAAGGCCAGCCGCTCAACGTAGGTCGCATCCTGCTGGTCGACTCGGTCGCCGCGGCCGTCGGCGGCGCGGCCGGGATCAGCTCGAACACGAGCTATATCGAGAGCGCAGCCGGCGTCGCCGAGGGTGGCCGGACCGGATTTACGTCGGTCGTGACCGGCGTCCTGTTCCTCATCGCGATCCTGCTCAGTCCCCTGGCGCTGCTCGTCCCGTATGTCGCGACGTCGCCGGTGCTCATCTTCGTCGTCTTCCTGATGGTCAGCCTGATCAAGGACATCGACTTCAGCGACATCGAGGAGGGCCTGCCGGCCCTGCTTGGCCTGATCCTCATGCCGCTGACGTTCAGCATCACCGTCGGGATCGGGGCGGCGTTCGTGACCCACGTCGTCGTCAAGGTCGTCCGCGGCAAGATCTCGGAAATCCACCCGCTGTTGTGGGCCGTGGCAGTCGCCTTCGTGATCTATTTCGGGCAGAACTGGATCAACTCGATCCTTCCGAAGTAGCCGCGCTGTAGGCGCGTTTCACGGGGACTCAGAGGCCGGCTCCCTTCGCGGGGCCGGCCTTCGTCCGTCTCGGCGAGCCGTTCCTGTACCATCGGCCGCGATGTTCGAACGGACCGCGCTGCCATCGGGGCCGCGTGTCATCAGTGCCCGGCTCCCCGGCGCGCGTTCGGTCTCCATTGCGGCATACGTCCTCGCCGGCTCGCGCCTCGAGACACCCGCGGAGGCCGGCGTCGCGCATTTCATGGAGCACATCACGTTCAAGGGGACGGCCCGGTTCCCCTCGACGCGGGCCATCTCCGAGGCGATCGAGGGGGTCGGCGGCTCGTTCAACGCGGCGACGGACCGCGAATCGACGGTCTACTGGGTCCGCGTTCCGCGCCGCGAGGCGACGCGGGCGATGGACGTGCTCGGCGAGCTGATCGTCCGACCCAACCTGGCCGACGACGAGATCGAGGGCGAACGGGCGGTGATCGTCGAGGAGATCCGCTCGTATCTCGACGATCCCGCGGAGTACGCCCAGATCCTCTTCCAGCAGGCGATGTTCGGGGATGGCCCGCTCGGTCGCGAGATCTGCGGGGACGAGGAGGGGATCCGGGCGCTGCCCGCGGCGACGATCCGCGACTTCTGGCGGACGATGTACCGGCCCGCGAACACGGTCATCGCGCTCGCCGGCGACGTCGGCCACGAAGAGGCCCTTGCCCTGGCGGGCGACGCCTTCGGCACGGGAAACGGCGCGATCCCCGGCTACTCCGCGGCGCCGACGCTCCCGGCCGGGAAGCGCTTCCTGTTCGGGGCGCGGCGCGACGCCTCGCAGGCTCAGCTTGTTCTCGGCGTCCCCGGCCTCCGCCGCGATCACCCCGACGCATGGGCGCTCTCGGTCCTCAACGCGGTGCTCGGCGACGGGATGTCGAGCCGACTCTTCCTGTCGGTCCGCGAGGAGCTCGGCCTCGCCTACGACGTCTCGTCGGGTCTCGTCGATTACGCCGATGCCGGCGCCTTCGAGATCTCGGCCGGCGTCGATCCGGATCGCCTCCCGGCGGCGCTCGAAGCGATCCTCGCCGAGCTCACGAAGGTGCGCGACACGCCCGTCCCGCAGGAAGAGCTCGACAAGGCGAAGGCCTATCTCTCCGGCGGACTGGAGCTCCGGATGGACGAGACGCGCCACGTCGCGTCGTGGATTGGTGGCCAGGAGGCGCTCCACGACCGCGTCCTCACGCTGGAGGAGGCACTCGCGGAGGTCGCGGCGGTCGATGCGGCCGACGTGAGCCGCCTGGCCGGCGAGCTCTTCCGGGAGGAGGGTCTGAGGCTTGCCGTCGTCGCTCCTGCTCGGTATGCGCGCGGTCTCGAGCGCCGCCTCCGCCTGCCGGCATGACGATTGCCGAGGAGCCGGTGATCCAGGACTCCGACGAGCGGGCCGCCGACCTCGTCCTCGCCCGACTCCATCTTCGCCTCGGCTCGCTCGGCCTCGCCCGAGCCGAGCTCGAATCGATGGCCGGCCGCAACAGCCTCGACGACCAGGGGATCCGCGACCTCGCGGAGGTCCGCTGGCGGACGGGCGATCTGGCTGGTGCCGGCGACGCCGCCGCGGCCTATCTCGAGGGCGATCCGGAGGACGTCCTGGCGCTCGTCATCGCGGCCGAGATGCAGTCCCACCTCGGGCGGCCCGGGGAGGCTCGGCGGCTGGCGGGTCGGGCGCTGGCGGCGAGCGAGGGCCTGCTGGACGCGATCTTCGCCGGCATGCCGCGCAGCGCCGTCTGGCCGGTCGACACCGGCGGTCCCCTGGAGCCAGCAGGAACGCTGTTTGCGGATCTGGGGGCGCTCCCGCCCGACTGGTCCGTAGAGACTTCCGACTCAGAAGCGGACGCGGCGTCAGCGGATTCGCCGGTCGAGCCGGGTGACGCCCTTGCGCCATCGGATCAGGCCGGGCCGGGCCTCTGGGACGCCGACCACGCGACGGTGGCACCGGCGCTGCCGGACTCGGCCGAGCTGCTCGCTCGTGCCCGTGCCGCGCTCGACGCGAACCGGCCGGGGCAGGCGGCTGCCGGCCTTGCCCTGGCGATGCGAGCCGCTCCAACTCTGGCGCCGGCCGTCCTCGACCTGATCGCCGGCCGATCGGAGCCGGTCCTCGCGCTCGTTCGTGGCGACGCGCATCGGATCGTCGGCCACGAGGCGGAGGCGCTCCGCGACTACGCGGCAGCGGTGGCCGCGATCGGCCTCGAACGAAGGTCGGATGACCTGTCGCCGGCGTCGGAGGCCTCATCGGAGTCCTCGCCGGAGGCGGACGCCTCGCCGGAGCCTTCGGAAGAGCCTTCGGAAGAGCCTCCAGAAACGGAAGCCGAGCCCGCAGACCCAGACCAGCCAACCGATCCCCAGGAGGATTCGTGAACGAACGCACCCTCGTCCTCGTCAAGCCCGATGGCGTCCAGCGCCTTCTTGTCGGACGCATCCTCGCCCGATTCGAGGAGCGCGGCCTGAAGCTCGTCGGCCTGAAGCTCGTCGCCGTCGACCGTGACCTCGCCGAGCGTCACTACGCGGTCCACCGCGAGAAGCCGTTCTTCGCCGGGCTCGTCGAGTTCATCACTTCGAGCCCGCTTGTGGCCGCCGCCTTCGAGGGACCGAATGCGATCGGCGTCGTCCGTTCGATGGTCGGGGCGACGCGGCCGCACGAAGCGGCGCCGGGCACGATCCGCGGCGACTTCGCGCTCGAGACGGCGCAGAACCTCATTCACGCTTCCGACGGCGCCGAGACCGCGGCAACGGAGCTCGCGCTCTGGTTCAGGCCGGGCGAGCTCGTCGAGTACGACCGCGAGATCGATCGCTGGGCGCTGGCTCCGGGGGAGTAGCTCTCAGCCCGGCCATTGCTCCGATTTCGCACGCCCCGGGAATCCACTCCCGTTCCAGTCGATCCTCCGAATCCGGACTCCGACTTCGGAGCATGAGGGTCCGGGCAGGTGATTTCCGGCGACGTGCGATTTCGGAGGAGTCAGGTGCCGCGCCTCAGGACTAAGGCGATGGCGAGGACAACAACGTGGGCGACGCCGACGGCGCGCTCGACGCCGGCGCCTCCGACGCGATAGGCGAACCGCCTGAGGCAGGCGGCGCCGAAACCGAAGGCGCCTCCGTCTCGATCGGAGGTGTCGCCGTGGCCGGCGGCTCGCTCGGAGGACTCTCGCTCTGGCTCGGGCCCGGCCCCTGCTCCTGGCCCGGGACGGCGCGGGCTGCTTCGGGCACCCCGAGGCCGCCCGACGCCACGCCAAGCGATAGACCGGACAGGATCAATACGAGAGCCGCGGCGATCGGCGTCCGGTTCGCTCGCAGCGCCTCCGGCACGACCCACGCGACGTCGACGGCGCCGCCCAAGGCGTGGCGTGCTCGCTCGAAGGCCCGCTCCGTGCCGCTCTGCCCGATCATCGGCCGCCTCGGCATCGCTGCCGGCCAGACCGGACGCTCACTGAGGCCACCGACCACTGCCTCCGACGGCCGGCTCAACCCCACGTACAGCAGCCGGCCGAAGACGGCGATCTGCATGAGAGCGCCGGCCGTGATCAGAACGACGAAGGGGCCATCGACATTCAGGTCGATGAGGGCGACTCGCGCCTGCCAGGCGACAAGACCCGGCCAGCTGACCGCCGCCACGAAGATGAGGCCAAACGACAGGGCAAGAACCGGCGCCCGGAGGACCCAGCCCCCGAGCGCGGCGATCCGTCGAGTCCCGAACGCGCCGCGGACCGCGACCGCCCATGCAGCAAACGCGCTTCGGACCATCACGAAGACGATGATCCACGTCCGGGCGGGCTCCCAGGCGGCGGGACTGAGCGCCGCGAGGCCAAGGATCGCGATCCCCGCATCGGCGATGATCGTGTAGCCGACGACATGCTCCAGGTCGTCCTGGATCCAGGCGGCAACTGAGCCGAGAATCAGACTCACGACGCCGACGGCGACGATGAGCGCCCGCTCGATCGACAGCGGCAGGACGAGGGGCGCCACCGATTGGTCGGCCCAGGCGAGGGCGACGACGGCGAAGGCGCCGGGGCTCCAGGCCATGAGCATTGGCAGCGTGATCTCGGGGGCGGCATCGGCGAGGCGGGCCGCCCAGAAGTGGAACGGGATCGCGCCGAACCGGATCGCCACCGCGGGGGCGAACCCGAGGTAGGCGAGGCCGAAGACCGCGGGCTCCCCGGCCAGCTCCTCCAGCGGCCGGGCGATCCATGCCGCGGCGAGGATCGCAAGCACACCCGCGACGGCCAGCGCCCGCAGCTCGCGACCGGCCACGACGACGCCACGAGCGGAGGCCGGCGGGACGATCGTGACGAGAATGCCGAGGAGCCCACCGGCGGTGGCCGCGATCACGGCGATCCGGGCGTCCCGCAGGGCGAGTGCCAGGCCTGCCGCCCCAATCCCGCCGAGGAGGACGCCCGGCGCGTATCGGTGCGATGTCGTCACCAACCCGAGGAGCGCGAGGAGGAACGCGACGATCGACCCGAGCAGCACGAACAGGCGGAGGTAGGCCGAGCCGATCAGGTCGGCGCCGCCGACGGTCAGTCGGTCGTCCGCCCCGATCGTTTCCGCCGCGATCACCGCACCGGCCAGGCCAACGATCCCGATTGCAGTCGACAGCTGCCCGTTGCCGCGAGCGAGGAGCGAGGCGGCCCCGGCGGCGAAGCAGATGACGAGGAACGGGAGGAGCGTCACGGTTTGAGGTGCCGGCCTTCACGCGGCATGATGCCGCGCGCCGGCTGATCGCGCACCGCGAGGCCGCCGACCGCGGCGCGGGCTCCGGCGATCACGACCCCGACCGCGCCGCCGAGGCCGACGACGAGCCCGCTCGTGACGAGCTGCTCGAGCTCCGACGGCGTTCCGCTCAGCCCCTGTCGGACGAGGAGTCCGCCGAGGAGCAGCAGGATCGCTCCCATCCCGAGCCGGAAGACGTCGCGGCTGGACACGATCGGCGAGGCGGCGAGGACGCCGACGGCGAATCCCGCCGCCTGGGCTTCTGCGGCTCCCTCTCCCGGCGCCCCGAGACCGTGCGTCCCGAAGCCGATCACCGCCGCGGCCGCCGCGGCGATTGCCTCTACCGGCCAGCCCAGGCGCGATCCGCTCGTCGGCTCGTCCAGATCCCGGATCGCGATCGCGATGAGCCGGCAGGCGAGGAACGCCGACGCGAGCCGCGCGGCGATGGGCAGCGGACCAGGCAGCGGGTCGGCGACGAGGGCTGCTCCCAGTAGTGCGACCAGGAGCCCGAGCAGCGCCGCCCGGGCCTCGCGGGCAGTGACCGCGACAACCGCCCCCGCCACGACGATGCAGGCCAGGCCCGCGAGCGCGAGGTTCACGGCGCCGGCGATTGAAGCTCCGGATGGGTCGGCGTTGGCAGGATCGTCAGGGTGTTGATCGGCCAGTAGCGAAGCCAGGCGCGCCCGATGACCTTGTCGATCGCGACGGTCCCGAACTCACGCGAATCGGCCGACATCTTGCGATGGTCGCCCATGAGGAACAGGTCGCCGTCGGGCACGGTCCACTTCTCCATCTGGAGCAGATCCTCCGTCGCCTGGGTCGACCCGTCGGCCTCCTTGAAGACATACGGCTCGAGCAGCTGGACGCCGTTCACGAACACATGGCCCGCGCGGATCTCGATCTTGTCGCTCCCGACGCCGATGACCCGCTTGATATACGGAGTCGGCGGGTCGTCGCGGGCCCAGCCATCGGGCGGCATGAAGACCACGATGTCGCCGCGCTTGTACGTGTCGAAGCGGGGCGTCAGCTTGTCGACGAGGACGTACTGGTCGGGCTCCAGCGTCGTCTCCATCGACTGCTGGCGGATCTGGTAGGGCTGTGCGACGAAAGTCTGGATGACGAAGAAGATGATGAGCGTCAATACGAGTGTCTCGACGATCTCGAAGAGACACCCAAGTGCGGGTCGTTTGGTCACAAGTTCGGGAGTATAGGTGCTGACGACCCCGACCGTGGAACGGGCCCCGCGGCTCCGACAATCCGGTCGTCCGCCGGCCGGAGGCCGCCGCCGGACCCTGCATAACTCCTCTTGGCGACCGAGTTTGACCCGGTGGATTCCGCCTTGATACACTCGCCCGCGGCCTGGAAACTCCCAACAACTTTGTCGCAGGCCACCCTGCCCAAGAGCCGTTGATCCCGGAACCGCGCCGGACCTCGCGCGCGGCCATGCCTCGGGCGCAACTCACAAGTGGAGGACCCGCAGACACCGATGAGCGCCCAAACGCTCCAGCTGATCATCCTGCCGGCCGGCATCATCGCCGTGCTGTTCGCCGTGTACCTCGCCCGTGACGTGCTGTCGCGCGACACCGGGACGAAGGAGATGGAAGACGTCGCCGGCACGATCTTCGAGGGCGCGGTCGCCTTCATCCGTCGGCAGTACACGACCATCGCCATCCTGGCCGTCGTCGGTGCAGTCGTCATCGCCGCGGTCATCAGCATCTTCGAGACGAAGGACGTCGCCGATACCAGCATCTTCGGCCTCGCGCTCGGCTGGCGGACGGGTCTGGCGTTCCTCGTGGGCGCCGCGTGCTCGATGGCGTCGGGCATCATCGGCATGTACATCAGCGTCAAGGCGAACGTCCGGACGGCCGCGGCAGCCCGCCGCAGCCTCGTCGAGGCGGTCCAGGTGGCGATGCGGGGCGGAGCCGTCTCGGGCTTCCTCGTCGTCGCCCTGTCGCTGCTCGGCGTCTACGGGATCTTCACGCTCTTCGGCGGCCTTTCCGGTGGCCAGGCGACGCACGACGCGCCGTTCCTGATCGTCGGCTTCGGCTTCGGGGCATCCTTCGTCGCCCTCTTCGCCCAGCTCGGCGGCGGGATTTACACCAAGGCGGCGGACGTCGGCTCTGACCTCGTCGGCAAGGTCGAAAAGGGCATCCCCGAGGACGATCCGCGCAACGCGGGTGTCGTCGCGGACCTCGTCGGCGACAACGTCGGCGACTGTGCCGGTCGCGGCGCGGACCTGTTCGAGTCCACCGCAGCCGAGAACATCGGCGCGATGATCCTCGGCGTCGGCGTCTTCACCATCGCTACCAACGCCGGCTGGCCGAACCCCCAGGCCTGGATCTTCTTCCCGCTCGTCGTGCGCGCCTTCGGCCTGCTCTCGACGATCGTCGCGATCTTCTTCGTTCGCGGCAAGGAAGACGAGAACCCGATGAACATCCTCAACCGCGGCTACTGGGTCACGACCATCTTGTCGGTCGTTGCGTTGCTGCTGTGCACGAACGTCATGCTCCAGACCAACGGCAATGCCCCGTCGGGCCTGCCCGTCTGGCTCTACTTCTTCGGCGCCGGTGTGGTCGGTCTGGCGACGAGCGTCGCCTTCGTCTACATCACCCAGTTCTACACCGCCGGATCCTTCCGCCCGGTTCGCGAGATCGCCGAGGCGTCGAAGACGGGTCCCGCCACCAACATCATCTCCGGGACCGCAGTCGGCTACGAGACGACGTTCGTCACCGCGATCACGATCGGCATCGCCCTCATCGCCAGCCACTGGCTCGGGTCGCAGGCCGGGCTCACCAACGCTGACGGCAGGGACGTCGGCGGAATCTTCGGAACCGCCGTCGCGACGATGGCGATGCTGATGACGACTGCCTACATCCTCGCGATGGACACCTTCGGCCCGATCACCGACAACGCCGGCGGCATCGCCGAGTTCAGCCGGGCCGAGGCGGGCGCCCGCGAGATCACTGACCGGCTCGATGCCGTCGGCAATACGACGAAGGCCCTGACGAAGGGCTACGCGATCGCCTCTGCCTCTCTCGCCGCCTTCCTGCTGTTCAGCGCCTACATCGACAAGGTCAACCTGATCCAGACGAACCGCGGCGGCGAGCTACTGACCTCGGTCAACCTCGCCAACGTCAACGTTTTCGTGGCGGCGCTGATCGGGGCCATGCTCGTCTACTTCTTCTCGTCGCTCGCCATCCGCGCGGTCGGGACGACGGCCCAGGCGATCATCTTCGAGGTTCGCCGCCAGTTCCGGGAGATGCCCGGGATCATGGACTACACCCAACGCCCGGATTACGCCCGCGTCGTCGACATCACGACCAAGGCCGCCCTGCGGGAGATGATCGCCCCGGGCGTGGTCGCCGTCGCGACGCCCATCGCCGTCGGGCTGCTGCTGGGCGCGGAGGCCGTGGCCGGCATGCTCATGGTCGG
>JANMPL010000287.1:0-4372 GCA_031369845.1 Chloroflexota bacterium | reverse complement strand
GGAATTCCTGGCGCAGCTCCTCGGACGTCTTCGCCTTGATCCGCCAATGGATGTCGCGATCCTTCTCGCGGTCGCTGCGCGGGCCATGCATTTGCATCAGCGGCCCCCACCATCGATCGAGCGCCTCCTGGAGTGTCGCGCGCTGGCCGGGCGTCCCGGTGACCATCGTCACCACGACGTCGCGCCCGTGCATGATGTGGACCGACTCTTCCCAGCAGATCTTGCGCATCGTCCGGGCGTATGGCGCGTACGAGGAATCGCGGAGCGCTTGCTGGGCGACGATCGCCGCGGCGTCGACAAGCCAGGCGATGACGCCGACGTCTGCCCACGAATAGGTCGGGTAGTGGAAGACGTTGTGGAACTTCGTCTTGCCGGCGAGCAGATCCTCGAACATCGCTTCGCGCGGCTTGCCGAGATCCTCCGCCACCCGATAGAGCAACTGGGCGTGGCCGACCTCGTCCTGGACCTTGGCCGTCAGGGCGAGCTTCCGGCGGAGCGTCGGCGCCCGCATGATCCACTCGCGCTCCGGCAACACGCCCATCAGCTCGCTGTTGGCATGCATCTCGACGAAACGGAGGACGCCCAGCCGATATTCGTCGGGCATCCAGTCGGTCGATTCAACCTTGCCGCCGGCGAGAACGTGCTCTTCGAAATGGCGGAAGCGCTCGTCGTGAGGGATGTCCTCGTTGAACGGCAGGCGGGCCCGGTCGCCGGGAGCGAGGATGGGATCGAGGGCGAGCGGGTCGGTCATCGGTGGTCCTCCGTCAGGGAGCGTAGCGCCAGGTCGACGTAATGGTCTGCGATCCGGTCGGCGCTGAGGCGGCCATCCGGCCGGTACCAGGTGGCGATGCCGTTGAGGGCGGTCAGCAGGAAGGTCGCGGCGAGGGCGGGATCGGTCGCCCGGAACGCGCCGAGAGAAATCCCGTCGACGACCAGCTGCCGCAATCGGCCCTCGTAGTCGTCGCGGCGGCGCGCGATCTCTTCGCGCCGAGGCTCCGACAGGTGCCGCCACTCCGTCACGAAAACGCTCGCGCGTTCGGGATCGGCGGTGACAACCTCGACGTGCGCCTCGACAAAGGCCGCCAACCGGTCGACGGCGTCGCCGCTCGTGCTCTCGGCCAGGCCGGCATCCGCGCCCGCCTCGAACGCCGTGGCCGCCCGATCGACAATCGACCAGAGAAGATCCTCTTTCGACGTCACGTGGGCATAGAGACTGGCGCCCTGCATGTCGAGGGCCCGGGCGATATCGCGGACGCTCGTCGCCGCGTAACCCTGGGCGTGGAAGAGCTCCCCGGCGACCGCATCGATCTCCTGGCGGCGGCCGCTTGCCTCGATCACCACGCCGAGCCTCCTACCTAACGTTCGTTAGGCCCCACCATATCCAGCCGTCGCCGGCGGTGTCAACCGCTGGTACGATCGATCAGTGCCACTGGCCTCTCTTCGCACCCGTCTGCGAGCCTCCGGCGGGCATCGCCACCGACCGGTGAGTGCGCGGGCCCTGGTCGGAGCGATCGCGCTGTTTCCCGTCGCGACCCTGGCCATCGCCCTCGTCGAGGCTCCGCCGCTAGAGGTCCCGGACGCATCGCCGATCTACCTCGTCGCGGTCGTTGCGGTTGCCGTGATCCTGGGCACGGGAGCGGCATTGATCGCCGCCGTCGTTTCGTTCCTGCTCTACAACTCGCTATTTGTCGAACCCCGATTCACCCTGGCCGTCGAGGACCCCGCGGAGTGGCTCAACCTGCTCCTCTTGCTGTTCGTCGCAATCGTGATCGGCAGGCTGGCGGCGCTCCAGTCCGACCGGGCGGAGGATGCGGCCAGGCGGGCCCGGGAGTCGCAGGCGCTGTTCCGGATCAGTCGGACGCTGGCGACGGCGCCGAACGTCGCGGACGCGCTGCCCGCGATCCTCGAGGGGCTGGCTGCGGAGACGCGGATGAGCCGTATCTGGTTCGGCCGCCAAGTCGGAGGCCGCGAGGCGATCGTCGCCGATACGGGGTCGGGTCCGCGTCCGTCGCCGCCCATTCACGCGCTGCTCAACAGGACGCCGGGCGATCTCCCGGCTCGCTGGGTCCGGGCACACCAGCACCAGGATCGACGGGGCGATCGAATCGCGGATCCGGCGACGGAGCTGTTCCGGGTCAAGATCGGGGCTGATGAGGATACGCTTGGCTCGATCTGGGCCACGCGGTCACGCCGCGACGGCTTGCCAGAGCCGGAGGAGACGCGCCTGCTCAGCTTGGCGGCCGACCAAATTGGGCTCGCCTTCAAGCGCGAGCAGCTGGCGGAGACCGCGAACGCGGTCGAGATCGCCCGCCAGAGCGAGGCGCTCAAGGACGCGCTCCTCGACTCCGTGTCCCACGACCTCCGAACACCGCTGGCCGCGATCCGTGCGGCGGCCGGCAGCCTGATGGATCCGGAAGTCGCCTGGACGGACGTTGAGCGCCGAGCGGCCGCCCAAACGATCGATTTCGAGGCCGATCGGCTGAACGGGCTCGTCCGCAACCTGCTGGACATGAGTCGCATCGAGGGCGGCGCCCTCCGGCCGAGCCTCGAGGTCCTCGACGTCGAGGACCTCGTCCGGCCGACGGTGACACGCCTCGCGCCGACCTTCGATGGCCGCGAAATCGAGCTCGCCTTCGAGCCGAACCTCCCGCCCGTCCGAGCCGACGCGGTCCACGTCGACGAGATCCTCATAAACCTCCTCGACAATGCCGCCAAATACGCGCCAGGCGCGCGGATCCGGGTCGGGGCCACGAGATGCGCGGACGGTCGGGTGCGGGTCCGGATCGAGGACGGCGGCCACGGCGTGCCACCGGAATCGGAGAGCCGGCTCTTCGAGAAGTTCTATCGCGTGCCACGCACCGGCGAGGGGTCGCGGCGCGGACTTGGAATCGGCCTTGGCGTCGTCCGAGGTCTCGCCGAGGCCATGGGCGGCGAGGTCGCGGCCGGCCCGAGCGAGCTCGGTGGGTTGGCGGTGGACGTGGTCCTCCAGGGCGCCCCTGAACCGCCCGGCGAACCGAGCCAATGACGGGCGGACCGCGGCTGCTCGTCGTGGAGGACGACGACGCGACGCGAGCGCTGATCGTTTCGAACCTGAGCGCCCATGGCTACCAGCCCGCCGAAGCGGGCACGGCCGGCGACGCGCTCCGGGCGTGGGATGCGCAGCGGCCGGACCTCGTCGTCCTCGATCTCGGGCTGCCCGATGCCGACGGGACGTCGGTCATCCGCCGGCTGCGGCGCGACGGCACGACTCCGATCCTGATCCTCTCCGCCCGCGGCGAGGAGCGCGACAAGGTCGCGGCGCTCGAACTCGGAGCCGACGATTACGTGACGAAGCCGTTTGGCATGGCCGAGCTGCAGGCGAGGGTCGCCGCGCTCCTGCGGCGAGCCGCGGGGCCGGCGGCGGACGTCAGCGGGTCGCTCCGCCACGGGTCTCTCACGCTCGATGTCGCGCGGCGGGATGTAAGGATCGGCGGGGCACGACTCGACCTGACGCCGCGCGAGTACGAGCTGCTCAAGATCCTGCTGAGCTGGTCCGGCCGGCTCGTCACCCATGGCCGGCTGCTGCGCGCGGTGTGGGGCCGGCAGTACGCGGGCGAGGATCACTACCTCCATGTCTACGTCAGCCGGTTGCGACGGAAGATCGCGGCCGCTGACCCCAATGGCGAGTTCCGCGAACTGATCACCTCCGAGCCAGGGGTCGGATATCGCGTCAGGGGCGCCTGACTGGGAGGCTTCGGCGACTGTTGAGCGGCTATTGAGCCGCAAACAGCATCGGGAGGCTCCGGTATCTTGGGGGTCGCCGATACGTTGGAGGCATGAACCGTGCCTGGTCCGGGATTCCGGCTGCCTTCGAGCCGGACCCTCTCGAGATCGCCCTCACGGAGATTGAGGTCGCGATCGAACTCGTGCGCCGCGGCCAGGCGCGCCGCGTCCGGCTCGTCGGGCTGGCAGCCGCAGAACGCGCCGCGGGCACCGGACTCGCCCGCGCACAGGAGGTCGGCGTACGCTTCGTCCTTGAACGGTCGACGGAGCCCGGCCACCAGGCGATCAGCCTTGTTATCGGTCCCGCGATCGATGACTGACGGCTCGATCGAAAACGATCGGCAGGCGGCGCCTTGATCGGTGGACGGCGACCACTCCAGGGACGAAAAGCAGGGGATCGCCGGGTCCGCGTCGAGCGACCCCACTCCCCGTACTTCCGCTACGCCGGCCCCGGCCAGCTCGTTGCCCGTGAGGCGGCGTCCGTCCCGAGGACGGCTCGCGGGCGTGCCGTCGCTCGGCTGCGCCAGGTGATCTTCGGCCGGCCGCTGTCGAATGAGGCGGAGATCGAGGAGCGGCTGACGAAGAAGAAGGCCCTCGCGATCTTCAGCTC
>JANMPL010000243.1:0-36362 GCA_031369845.1 Chloroflexota bacterium | reverse complement strand
TCGACCCCCGAGGCCAGCCGCTTGCGGTCCGGCCATCGGGCCCCAGGACTGTGAAGAGGGTCCGACGCGGACTGGAGCAAAGTTCCCCGACGTCATTCAGCAACGACCAGACGACGACCTCGCCTCGTGGCCCGATCAGATAGCGGCCGATGTTTGGCACAGGCACAGGCCAACCCGAGCGCGGTTTGCCGTTCGGGTCGAAGGCAAACAGCGCGGCACCCTCGTCGATGACGCCCACGGAGGGGTCGTAGGTTGGAGTCCCGAAGGGCCGTCGGATCAGGTACACGGTCCCGTCGGGGCCGAGCTGCTTTTCGGACCAGTCGTAGCCTTCGAGGACGAGTGGCCAACCCGGCATCATGTCGCCACCGGAGTCGAGGGCCATGAGCCGCAGTTCGTCGCTGCGCCGGCTCGTCACGTACACCGTGCCGTTCGGTCCGACGTCCAGACCGCTGGAGTAGCACTGATCGCCGGCCGGGCACGCGAAGTCCGCCGGGACGTCGAACGGCCACCCGGACACCTCGCGACCGTCGGCTCCGAGGCGGTGGATCGCGCACCCCACGTCCGGACCCCCGCACTCGTCGAGGAAGACCGACCCGTCGGGACCCATTGCGAGGGTGGCGAAGGCGGAGCCCGGCCGCGCTTCGATCGGCCAGCCCGGCTTGTTGTGCCCTGCCGCGTCGAGCGCTATGACGATCCGGCCGTAATCTCCTTGGCTGTTGCCTGCCATGAGATACATCGTCCCGTCAGGGCCGAGAACCGTCACGGCATCTCCCATGGCATACGGCCATCCACTCGTGGCCGACGTCGGCGCGGTAGCCGAGCTCGCGGGGGTCGGGATGCTGGAGGAAGCCGGCGACGCCAACGGTGACCCTGCTACCCGGGGCGATGGCGACAGCGACGCGATGGGCGAAGGACTCGGCGCCTCGCCGCAGGCAGCCACGAGCATCATGCCAACGATCGTCGTCGCGACTCGCGCAAGCGATGGGTCCATTTCTCTCGCCCTCCGGACTCCGTTCAGCCCTGAGACACCTGAGTGCCCGCAGCTGCGTCGCCAGGAACGTGTCGGCGTGCCGACAGCAACCGGTCCGACCAGCTCGGCCCGAGTCGCTCAGCGCGGAGGTTTGCCCTCGTCGTCGTCGATGACCGTCCGCCCCTCGCTGCGGAACGCCCCGAGCCGCCACGCGGCAAGGATCGCGAGCGCCGTCCCGGCGACGACGATCGTCGAGATCGCGTTGATCTCGGGCGTCACCCCGAATTTCACCTTGCTGTAGATGTACAGCGGCAGGGTCGAACTCCCGACCCCGGCGTTGAACGTTGTCACGACGTAGTCGTCGATGCTGAGCGAGAAGGCGAGCAGCGCCCCCGCCAGCACGGCCGGCGCGATCAGCGGCAGCGTCACATATCGAAACGCTCCCCAGGCGGATGCGCCAAGGTCGCGGGCGGCCTCTTCCAGCGCGGGGTTCATGTTCGCCGCCCGGGCCCGGACCACGACCGCGACGTAGGAGATGCAGAACGTGATGTGGGCGACCCAGAGCTGGGCAACGGAGCCGCGACCGTCAAACAGTTGCAGGAAGAAGAGCAGCAGGGAGAGGCCCATGACGATCTCGGGAGTCACCATCGGGACGAGGAGGAGCGTTTCTGTTGCGGCCCGCCCCCGGAATCGGATGCGTGCGAGCCCCAGCCCGAGGAGCGAGCCCAGGACGGTCGAGAGGAGGACGGCGACCAGCGCGACCTGCAGCGTGACCCCAAGCGCGTCGAGGAGCTCGTCGTTCGAGAGCAGGGTCGGATACCAGTCGAGGGTGAAGCCTTTCCAGGCGAGCCCACGTTTGGCGCTGTTGAACGAGAAAACGATCAGCACGACGACCGGCGCGAACAGGAACGCGTAGACCGCGATCGCAAAGGCCGTCAGGAGGGGGTTCCGCTCGCGGCTCACGACCCGACGACCTCGCGCCGGAGCGTCCGCAGCGCGACGAGCGTCCCGCCGAGGGTGACGATCATGAGGATGAACCCGAGAGCCGCGCCGTACGGCCAGTCGCGCCCCTCGAGGAAGAGCTCCTGGATGTTCTTGGCAATCGTCGTTGTCTGCGGCCCGCCGAGGAGGTCGGGCGTCACGAAGTCACCGATCGCCGGAATGAACGTGAGCAGCGATGCGGCGATGATCCCGGGCATCGTCAGCGGCAGCGTCACGTGGAGGAACACACCTCGTCCGGACGCGTAGAGGTCGCGGCCCACGGCGAGGAGATTCGAGTCGAGCCGGTCGATCGAGACGAACATCGGCAGGATCGCGAACGGCAGGAAGCCGTAGGTCATGCCGAGGATGACCGACACGTCGGTGTTCATGAGGATGAGTGGCTCGTGTGTCAGGCCGACGGCCTGGAGCAGCGAGTTCAGGACCCCGTTGTCCCGCAGGATGATCATCCACGAGTAGGTCCGGATGAGGTAGCTCGTCCAGAACGGCAGCATGACGAGGATCAGCAGCAGCGCCTTCCGGCGGCCGCCGTAGCGCGAGATCCAGTAGGCGATCGGGTAGCCGATCGCGAGGGACAGGATCGTCGTGATCGCCGCGTAGCGGAGCGAGTTGAGAAACGTCGGAAGGAAGATCGGGTCGAAGGCGCGGGCGTAGTTGTCCAGGTTCGGGCTGGACAGGTCGATGCGGTCGAGGGCGCCGCGCTGGCCGAGACTGACGACGAAGATGATCGCCAGCGGGACAACGAAGAACAGGACGAGCCAGGCGACCCCCGGCAGGACGAGCGCGGTGCCTCGGAGCCTGGCGAGGCGGCTCATCCTGCCGTGACGCCGGCGTGGATCAGGCGCGCAGCTCCTGCCAGCGCTTCAGGTACTCGTCGCGGAGGGCCGGCTCGAGATTGAGCAGCTCCTCGAGCTTGTCCACGATCTTCTGATCCGGGTTGATCGTCGGGTCCTCGAGGATGGCCGGATCGATGAACTCCTTGGCCGCGGCGTTCGGACCCATGTAATAGATGAGGTTCGTGTTGGTAGCGCTGTTCTCGGCGTCGAGTATGTGGTTGATGAACAGGTGGGCCGCGATCGGGTGAGGGGCGCCCGAGAAGACGGCGATGGTGTCGGAACCCTTCACCCCGCCCTCCTCCGGGATGTAGTACAGGACGTTCTCGTTGATCTCCTGGATCGCGAACCGATCGGCGCCCCAGATGTGGCCGATCCAGACGTCCTCCGACGTCATCGTCGTGATCGTGTCGGTCGAGTAGGTCCTGACAAGCGGCTTCTGTTCCTTGAGGAGCGCGAGCGCTTCGTCGAGCTCACCCGTGTCATCGGTGTTGGCGGAGTGGCCGAGCTGGATGAGCGCAAGCCCGAAGACCTCCTGGAAGTCGTCGAGCATCGAGATGTGCTTAGCCCAACGAGGATCCCAGAGCGCCTTCGAGCTCGTCGGTTCGTCGGTGATCTTCGCCGAGTCGTAGCCCACGCCGGTGGTCCACCACATGTACGGAACGGAGTACGTGTTGCCGGGGTCGTAGCCGGGATTCGCCCACTCGGTACCCAGGTTCTTGATGTTCGGCAGGAGCGACTTGTCGAGCTTGACGATCGCGCCCTTCTCGATGAAGGAAGGGACGTCGACCGAGATCGGGAAGCTGAGGTCGTAGCCTCCGCCGTCGTCGCCGAGCTTCGCGTACGCCTCGTCCGTGTTCGAGAAGAAGCTCTGGGTCACCTTCGTCTTGTACTTCGCCTCGAACGACTTGATGACGTCCTCTGCGAGATAGTCGGTCCAGTTGTAGATGAAGAGCTCGGCTTCCGGGGATGGCACGGGGGTCGGGGAGGGGGACGCTGTGGCGGGTGCCGCCGACGATGGAGCTGCCGCGCTCGCGGAGGCCCCGGAACTGGAGGCCGCGCCGCCCGTCGTGCAGGCGGCGATGATCGGGGCGAGTGCGGCCGCCGAGCCCACCGCGGCGATTCGCTCGAGCAGCTCCCGTCGGCTCAGTTTGCGCTCGACCATGTACCGGACGAGTTCTTTCTCCAAATCGATCGTCGACCCGTCGTATCGATCAGTCATGCCAGAACCTCCTCCTGATCCCGATCGCCGGCGAGGACGAGCGCCTCTGACGGCAGCCACGTGACGTCGACAGCGCTGCCGACCGCGAAACGGTTTCCGGTCTTGGGCGCGAGAGCGGTGATGGCCAAACCTCCCTTGGAACGGACGTGGTACTGGACGCTGCCGCCGAGGTAAGCGACCTGCTCGACGGTGGCGGCTATCGGGGCGGGCCAATAGGACGTGCCATTCGAGGGACGCAACTCGACGGACTCCGGACGGATGCTCAGCTCGATCGAACGCCCGACGGCGAGGTCCGCCCTGCCGACCACGCAGGCCTCCCCGGACGCCAGCCGGACGACCGCGTGCTCGCTTTCAACCGACTCCACCGTGCCGCTCAGGAGGTTCGTCGTGCCGATGAAGTCGGCGACGAAGCGGGTCGTCGGTCGCTCGTAGAGTTCCTCCGGCGTCCCGAGCTGCTCGACCCGTCCGCGGTTCATGACCGCGATCCGGTCGCTCATCGTCAGCGCCTCCTCCTGGTCGTGGGTCACGTAGACGAACGTGATCCCGACCTCCGTCTGGACCCGCTTCAGCTCGACTTGGAGCTGCTTCCGGAGCTTCAGGTCAAGGGCCCCGAGCGGTTCATCGAGGAGGAGCACGTTGGGACGGTTGACCAGCGCCCGGGCAAGGGCGACGCGCTGCTGCTGGCCGCCGGACAGTTGGTTCGGGCGGCGCCTCTCGTAGCCCGAAAGGTGGACCAGGTCGAGCGCCTCGCCGACCCGCCGACGGATCTCGCTGCGCTCGACGTTCTTGCGCCGGAGTCCGAAGGCGATGTTGTCGCCCACGTCGAGATGGGGAAACAAGGCGTAGTTCTGGAACACCATGTTGACCGGTCGCTTGTCGGGCGGATCAGCGGTGACGTCACGCCCGCGAAGCTCGATCTGCCCGAGGCTCGGCTGCTCGAAGCCGCCGATCATCCGGAGCGTGGTCGTCTTGCCGCACCCCGACGGCCCGAGCATCGAGAAGAACTCGCCGGACCGGATGTCGAGGCTCACGTCGTCGACGGCGCGGACTTCGCGGAAGTGCTTCGACAGGCCGATCAGACGAATCTCGGGCGTTCCGTCCGCACGCTCGATCATGAGGCGGCGAGCCTAGGCGCCGTTTCGGAACACGGCGTATTGCGTCCCGGTGCGCGGAACGTCGGCCGCGAGCGCGACCCCACGCGGTCGGTCAGGAAGCCGCGGGGATCCTCGGCTGCGCTCCGAACTGGTTGTCGGGGCGATCGGTCGCCATTCGCAGAAAGTCGCCCTGATCGGAGGACTCCAAGGCCGCCAGGTCGACGGCGTTCGGATTCATTTCCGTCGCCGGCCGGGCGAGGAGGTACCCCTGCCCAGCGGAGATACCGAGGCTCCGGACCACCGCCAGCTGGGCGGCCGTTTCGATCCCCTCGGCCACGATCGACGCCTGCCACCGGGTGGCGAGCTCCCGGAGCGCACGAAGAACCCCGTGGGAAGGGTCGTGCATCGTCCCGCCCTGGACGAGCGAGAGGTCGATCTTGACGATGTCGAAGTGGATCTCGCTCAACAGGCGCAGCCCGGCGTTTCCGGCACCGACATCATCGGCGGCCAGGCGCATCCCCGCCCGACGGCACGCCTCCACGTTTTTCCGGAGTTGCTGGAGGTCCTCGACCTGCTCGCGCTCCGTTAGTTCGAGAACGACTCGCTCGAGGGGGATCCCATTGCGGTGGAAGATCGCCTTCAGCTCGCCCGGGTGGAAGAGGTTCGACTCGAGGGTTCGCGGCGAGAGGTTGACGCTGACGTACGTGTCGGCGTTCGGCAGCTTGATCCCCGCGGCAACGATCTCGAGGCAGGCGAGGTCCAACTCCACCGTCCGGTCCGCTGCCTCGGCCGCCGCGAAGAGCGCGCTGGCGTCTGCGAACGGCGCCCCCTCGGCCGGCCGGACGAGCCCCTCGTAGCCGATCGGTTCGCCGCTCGTCATCGAGTAGATCGGCTGGTAGACGGGTCGCAGGACCCGCGTGGCGATGATCGTCCCGATGGCGGCGGACAGCTCCGAGACAGAGCGATCGTCCGATGCCACGCCATGCCGACCCGGATCGAACGCGACGACCGCCGTCCGCCCGTGTCGCTTGCACCAGTAGAGCGCGGCGTCGGCGTTGCGATAGAGATAGTGGCTCTCCGTGCTTGGCGACGGGTATGCGGCGACGCCAATCGAAAGCGAGAAGGAGTCGATCGCATCGCTTGGATCGCCGCCGTTCAGGGCGGATGCCAGGATGCGCCGCGCGACTGCCAGGCCGGTCTCGACGTCGGAATTTGGAAGGAGGATCGCGAACTCGTCGCCACCCACCCGGAACGCGCGGTCGCTGCGACGCAGGATCGCGGCCGTGACCCGCCCAACAGCCTCGAGGAGTCGGTCGCCCCCGACGTGGCCGTGGGTGTCGTTGACCCGCTTGAGATCGTCGACGTCGATGAGCATCAGCGATAGCGGCGTCCGGTTGCGTTTCGCGACATCGAGCTGGCGGGCGAGTTCGTCCTGGAACGCACGGTGGTTGCCGAGGCCGGTCAGGCCATCGACGAGGGCTTCGTGGCTGGCCCGGCCGTAGAGCTCACTGAGCTCACCGCGCTCGTTCTCGAGGGCCTCGGCTTCACGCAGGATCGCTCGGGCGAGCCAGGCCATCAGGAGAGGCAGCAACACGGCGGCCGCGACGAGCACCGCGATCACGATCACGGGACGCGTCGGACTGTCCGGCGTGAACCCTTCGATCGTCGCGACGCTCATCAGGATGGCGAACGGGCCAAGCAGGGCCCAGATGAGCCGCTTTCTGATCCGATTGACCCGTCCGCTGGGCCCTGGGAGCCCGTCTGCGGCGGGCGTGGTCATCGTGTTTCCTCACTGGTTCCTGGCAACACCGTTGTACCGCCGGAAGGCCCATCGTGATGTGGAACGAAGGTACCGGCGGCCGCGCGGCATTCTGACCAAGGACGCTCGCCGGGTCGGGGCCGTACCTTCATGGTCGGCCCTCACCGGTGTGGGCTAGGAGAACCAACCACACATGACGCAACGCCACTCGGCACGATTCCGAACCGCGCGCGCGGCAGTCCTCGCCGCTGCCGTCGCGTTGGCGGGCGTCCTGCTGCCCATCACCTCTGACCGCGCGGTCGCGGCCAGCTGTAACGGCGCTTCACACTCGGCTCCCACGCTGTCCGCGGGCAAGGCGACGCCGGGCTCCGGCACGCCATCGACCAGCGTCACGTTCACAGTTCGCTACAGGGATCTCGCCGGCTGCCCACCCTCGCGGATGGTTCTCGTCATCCCCGGTCGCGGGACGTATCCGATGACCCGCTCCGGCACGAACTACGCCGCCGGTGTGACCTATTCGAAGACGTTGAAGCTGCCGGCAGGAACCTGGGGTTACCGCTTTGAGGCGACGAGCGGCACCGGTGCGGGCAAGCGCTCGGCAGTCCTGAAGAAGGTCGCGCCGGGGCAGGTCGTGATCATCGCCCCAACCCCGAAGCCGACGCCCAAGCCCACGCCCAAGCCGACCCCGAAACCAACCCCGAAGCCCACGCCCAGGCCGACGCCCGTTCCGCCCCCGAAAGCGACCCCGAAGCCGACGCCAGCCCCGACCCCCCGGCCGACGGCGGCCGCAACCGCCGCGCCGGAATTGACGCCTGCCCCGAGCGCACGAGCGACAGATCCGGCGCCGACGCCATCGGATCCGGGGCAGGTCGCCATTGGGGGGCCGGGCGGACCGGCGGTCGGCGGTGGATCGGGGGGCTCCGGTGGCGCGATCATCGGCCCGCAGACGCCACGTCCGCAGTCGCCAACCTCCGCGTCGTCGCTACGGTTCGGGTTCGATCCAGGCATCTGGCTTCCGGTCTTCGCGTGGTCCCTGACGACAGCCCTCGGCGTGATGCTGTTCGCGTTCGCCCTTCGCCGTCCGGCCCGCCGTGAACAGGTGCCGGTCGGGGCGAACCTCGCGGCAGCGGTGGCCGTCTCGACTCGGGTCCTGCTCAACCCGCCCGCAAGGCCGGTGGGCGGAACGGACGGCGACGGGGTCAACCCGGACGAGGCCAACCTGCCCCGCTGGCTGCGTCCGACCCTTCGAGAGCAGCGCCAGTGGAGTGACCGTGCGGCGTACGTCGCACGCGAACCGGAACGGTTCGATTCACCCGCGCGAACGGGAGCGGACCGGCGGACGATCGGGTATCGGCTCGTTCGCCTGTCTGACGGGCCCGACGACCTCAGGTCGAACGAGATCAGTCGCCTCGATCGCGGCGACGAGGTCGAGATCATCGGTGATCAAGGGGGCTTCCTTCAGGTCAGGACGCCGAGCGGGCAGGAGGGCTGGGTGCCCCGGATCGCGATCGTCCGGTAACCGGGGCTCGGCTCAGCTGGACTTCGCGGCCCGAGGACGCGTCCGCGCGGCGATCCGCTCGAGGGCACTCTCCCAGCCGGCATCGAATGCCTTGCCGGGCTCGTCGAGGTCGACCGAGACGGGCGCGTGGTCGGACGGGATCGGCGGCCCCTTGCGCGCCTCCCGGTCGATCTCCGCGGCCACGACCCGCTCGGCGATCGGTTTCGTCACGAGCAGGTGGTCGATCCGCATGCCGAGGTTCTTGTGGAAGTTGCCGGCCCGGTAGTCCCACCAGCTGAAGCGTCCACTCGCCGTCTCCCGCAGCCGGTACGCGTCGATCAGACCCCATTTGAGGAGCCGCTGGAACGCCTCGCGCTCCGGCTCCGAGACGTGCGTGCCGCCATGGACAGCTCGGGCATCCCAGACGTCGTCGTCGGTCGGTGCGATGTTGAAGTCGCCACCCACGAGCAGCGGCTCCGCCGGGTCGCGCATCTCCGCCAGCCACCGCTCGAGGCGCTCGTACCACGCCAGCTTGCCGGCGTAGAACGGGCTGCCGACGACGCGGCCGTTGGGCCCGTACACGGTGACGACCCTGATCCCGTCGACGAGCGCAGTCAGCATCCGCGCCTCGTCGAACGGGTTGAAATCTTCCTCGCTGAAGTCACGCCCGGAACCTGGTCCGCTGTCGCGAACGGGCCCATCGCCGAAGTTCGTCACCACGTCGGTGACCTGCATCCCTTGCCGCGTCGCGATCCCGACGCCGTTCCAGCGGCCCTCGCCGTGGTGGAGGAGGTCGTAGCCGGCCATCGCGAACGGCATGACCGGGGCGTCGGCGTCAGTGAGCTTGGTCTCCTGGATGAGGAGGACGTCGGGCGCGGCGCGCTCAAGCCATTGGTCGACCTTCTCCTGGCGGGCCTTGAGCGAGTTGACGTTCCAGGTCGCGATCCGCATCGCTAGAACCGCCGCCCGCGCTGCCGATCGAGATCGAACGCGGCCGTGTCAGCGATCGCCATGACGGCCATCGTTCCGGCCTGGACGGGGTCCGACACAACCAGATCCACGTGCTCCGTGATCGAGCCGACCATGTTGAGCGAGATGATCGGGATGCCGACCGCCCGGATCTCGTCGGCCGCCGCGCTGATGTCGCCGCCCATGATCGAGCCGGCGAGGACGAGCAGCCGTGCTCGCGGGAGGTCCGCCACAGCGCGGACGGCAGCGGCGATCTCGGCTTCGCCGACGAGGGCGATCGTGTCGACGCTGATCCGCTCGCCGCGGAGGTTGTGGCGGTCGGCCTCGCTGACGGCACCGAGGGCCACCTGGGCGACCTGGGCCCCGCCGCCGATGACGATGATCCGCTTGCCGAAGATCCGCTCGAGGGCCCTCGTCAGGTGAACCTGGCTGACGTCGTCAACGTCCTCGAGCAGCGCTACAAGGTCGGCCTCGGACAAGCCCTCGACCTCGACCTCGATCTCCGCGATCGCCGGAGCTCCCTCGTGCGCAGCGACACGTCGAACGGTGGACAGCGTCCGGATCCGGCCGCCGGCTGCTGCGACGCGAGCCGCGATGGTCGCGATCGCCTCCGGTCGGTCGACGTGATCGACCCGAAGGGCGACAGCGGACGAGTCGGCGGGCGTCCGCCGGGGCATCGGGTCGGGCTCCGCGTCAGCGCGAAGTGATGTCGGCGATCGACATACGGCCCGGATCGCCGTCGGCCTCGGAATCGTGGGCCTCGTAGGCCAGGCCGAGCGCGTCGAACGCCTCGCGGGTGATCGCTGGGTCGCTCGTCTCAAGCATGAGCTCGCCGTTGGTGTCCTCGGCGATCCCGACGATCCCGGCGATGTTGACGCCACGCTCGCCGAGGGCGGTGGCCATCCGGGCGAGCGCACCCGGCCGATCGTCGAGCTTCACCGTGAACCAGACCGTCACCGGGCACCTCCTGTCAGGTGATGGTACCCGGCGACGGCGCCGGCCGACCGCTACCCTCCGCGTCATGGCTCCGAGCCCTGTCGCGCCACGCGTCCAGATCTTCGGCCTCGAGAACGACCGGGCGACCCGGGCGGCGATCCGGTTCTTCAAGGAGCGCCGGGCCGAGGTTCATCTCGTCGATCTCCACCGCAAGCCGATCTCGCCGGGCGAGCTGCGGCGGTTCGTTCAGCGGCTCGGCGCCGGGGCCCTGCTCGACACCACCGGTCGCGCCTACCGCGACGCCGGGCTCGGCTACCTGACGATGGACGAAGCCGGGATCGTCGAGCGGCTCGGCGCCGACTCGCGCCTGGTGCGGCTGCCCCTCGTCCGGTTCGGCGAGGCGGTCACGGCCGGGCCGGCGGACGCGACCTGGAAGTCGTGGTTCACCCCCGACCGCGAAGGCCGACCCAGATGAAGCCGATACCGACGGCGATCGCGAGCACCCCGAAGACGATCCACAACGGATCGCCGACCATGAAGCTGCTGCCGGGCAACAGGCCAGTGCCCTGACCGATCCAGACAGCACCGGTGGCGACGAGAATCGCCCCGCCGAGCGTGCGTATTTGATGTCGGCGCTCCACGGTGCCTCCTTCGCTCAATCCTAGCCGGGCCCCTCCGCGTCTGTCGCGGGCTGCCGGCGATGACCGCGGCCTCCATCCTCGGCGTCGTTCTGATCGTCGCGTCCGTTGCCGCGATCCCGGCGGGCCAGCCACCTGGCGTGGTGTTCCTGCTGTTTGTGCCCGACGAGCTGGCCGTGCGGGGGCTTTGACCCGCTGGCATCCTAGTGCGATGAGCGACCCGAAGGCCAACCAGCGCCAGTCGACCCGGCCGACCGCCGAGGCGGATGCCGGGCAGGGCGCGGGTCCCGCGGCGGGCGACAAAGACAGGAGTCCGGCCCCGGCCGAGCGGCGAAGTGGCCGCATCGTGATGCGCCATGACGCCGCGGAGCGAATAGGCAAGCCGAAGACGACAGAGGACGAGCAGTTCCTTGAGCGGTCACCGGCCCGTCGCCCCGCTTTCGTCGACAGCGACCCGTGGCGCGCCCTTCGCATCCTGTCCGAGTTCGTCGAGGGCTTCGACGCCCTCGCCGCCGTCGGGCCGGCCGTGACGATCTTCGGCTCCGCCCGGGTGGACGAGACCGAGCCAATCTACGACCTCGCCCGAACGATCGCCCGAAAGCTGGCCGAGAGCGGCTTCGCGATCATCACCGGCGGCGGCCCCGGCGTCATGGAGGCGGCGAACCGCGGCTGTCGCGAGGGCGGCGCCCTGTCGGTCGGCTGCAACATCGAACTGCCGCACGAGCAGGGGCTCAATCCGTATGTCGATCTCGGGGTGGAGTTCCGTTACTTCTTCGCTCGCAAGACGATGTTCGTGAAGTACGCCGACGCGTTCGTCATCCTGCCGGGCGGATTCGGGACGCTTGACGAGCTGTTCGAGTCACTCACCCTCATCCAGACGGGCAAGGTCCGCGACTTTCCCGTCGTGCTCGTCGGCACTGCGTACTGGAAGGGACTGCTCGACTGGATGCGCGATGTCCAGCTGCCGGCCGGCGCAATCTCGGAGGCCGACCTTCACCTCCTGCAGCTGACCGACGATGCCGACGAGGTTGTCCGGATCGTCCGGGCCTACGCGGCCCGTGCCCACGACGATATCCCGTCGGAGGCCGAGCTGCGCTGAGGCCCTCGAGCCCTCGTCCGGGCGGTGGTCCTCGCCTCGCCCGGCTCTAGCCCTAGCCCGCGACCGGGACCGCCACCTCGATCCGGCCACCCTCCACGCGAACCGGGTAGAAGCGGAACCGCCGAACGCGGGTGAAGCGCCGGGCCTCCGCCTTCAGCCCGGGTGGGTCGACCTTCGGCTCGCGACCGGCCGGCGACCAGGTCGGGTGGTAGACGCCGTCCGGGTCGAGCCCGCCGGTCGTCGGCATACGTACCGGATTACCTGAGCAAAGATCGAATTGCCCCTCGTGGAGCGGGCAGGCCACGACGCATCCGTCCAGCTGCCCGATTGAGAGCGGCGCCGCCATGTGTGGACACCGATCATCGACCGCGACGATGCCGTTCGGCGTGTGGGCGATGAGGAGGTCCAGGTCGCCGCGGGAGACGCGCCGCATCGTGCCGAGCGGCAGGTCGGCGGCGTCGAGCATCGCTTCGAATGGTGCATCCCCGGCGCAGGGCACGGCCAGGCGCGGCGGGAACGGGGCGGGGACTGGATCCACGCGTCGATGCTAGCGCACAGACGAACAACGGCCCTCGAGCTCGTTGCCGAGTCGAGGGCCGTTGCCGAGAGGAGGGAGCGAGGGTCAGTCGGAAGCGGGGACCGGTGGTCGCGGACGATCCTGACCGCCGCTCGCGCTCTCCGGAACAGGCGCTGCGTTCGTCGCCCGGAGCGGCAGCTCGCGCATGAACAGTGCCGCCACGAGCCCGGCGAGCGACGCCGCGACCGCGATCCAGAAGGTTTGAGCGATGGCAAGGCTCATCGCATTGTTGAAGGCATGGTCGAACTGGGGGACGAAGGGCTGGATCGCGCTCTGGAATGCGGCCGGGACCTGCTGCAGGATCACGTTCCCGAAGCTCTGGCCGACGCCCGTCTGGTTGTTCAGGTCGATCCCCTGCCCGGACTGGATCAACTGGTTGAACGTCGAATGGAACAGGTCGATCTGGGGACGCGCCGCCTCTGGGGCCGAAGCCGCCAGTGAATTGAAGACGGGATCCGTCTGGGTCGGAAGCTGATCTCGGAGGGCGGTCCCGAACTGCGTCCCGGCGATTGCCAGGCCAACGGACCCGCCGATCTGCCGGAAGAAGGTCAGGTTGCTCGTTGCCACGCCGAGCTTCGAGAAGGGCACGGCGTTCTGGACGACAATCGTGAACACCGACAGCGTCGGGCCGATGCCGAGACCGGCGATGAACATCCAGAGGAAGAGCTCCGGATACGAGGTGTCGGCGCGGAGCTGGGTCATCAGCGCGATGCCCACAATCATCGAAACGAGCGCGGCGAGGATGATCGCCTTGTACTTGCCCGTCCGCGAGACAAGGGCTCCGGCCACGACGGAGCTTCCGATCAGCCCGATCAGCATCGGGAAGATCAGATAACCGGAGCTGGTAGCGGACTCGCCGCGAACCACCTGGAACCAGCGCGGCAGGAAGATGATCGCCCCGAAGAAGCCAAAGCTGACGAGGAACGTCGAGATGATCGACGAGGCGTAGGTCCGGTTGCGCCAGAGGTCGAGCGGAACGATCGGTTCCTTGGCCCGCGTTTCGACGAAGGCGAACAGGGCGCTGCCCAACAGGCCGATAGCGATGAAGCCGCCGACGGTCGGATCGGCCCAGTCACCCGCCTGCTTGTTCGTCAGACCGACGAGGAGGAACCCGATGGCAACCGTGAAGATCAGGGCTCCGAGGTAGTCGAAGTTACGCGATGCGCCCGTGCGCTTGATCGTCGGCAGCAGCCGCCAGATCACCGCGAGGCTGATGATGCCAATCGGCAGGTTGACGAAGAAGATCCAGTGCCAGCCGACGTTGTCGGTCAGGAAACCGCCGAGTCCGGGTCCGATCAGGAACGAGATCCCGAAGACTGCCCCGAACAGGCCCTGGTACTTGCCGCGTTCGGCCGGGGTGAAGAGGTCGCCGATGACCGCGAGGGCGATCGGGAAGAGGGCGCCGGCTCCGAGGCCCTGGATGCCGCGAAAGAGGATCAGCTGCCACATCTCCTGGCTCAGGCCGGACAACACCGACCCGACGAGGAACAATGTGATGCCGATCATCAGCATCGGTCGCCGTCCGTAAAGGTCGGAGAGCTTGCCGTAGAACGGGACGGTGATCGTGCTCGTCAGGAGATAGATCGTGACGACCCACGTGTACAGGTCGTTGCCGCCGAGATCGGTGACGATTTTCGGCAGGGCCGTTCCGACGATGGTCTGGTCGAGGGCGACGAGGAAGAGCCCGAGGAGGACTGCCCCGAGGATCTCGAGCTTCTGCCGCTGGCTCAGCCCGAGGGCGGGGTCTTCAGCGACGCTGGGAGTGGACCCGCCGTTCTGGGCGGGAAAGGATTCCATGACGCTTAGTCCCTTCCTGGGGTCTGTGGGTGGAGGTGGTCATGGCCGACGAGGTAGTCCGGGCCGAACTCCTCGAGAACCGCCCCTCGAATGTCATCGAGCGCCGTCGCTACGCGATTCAGCTGGGTCGTGTCCAGGTGCCCGAGGATGGCCTGGAGGCGGTCCTGCTTGACGGCCTCGGTCTCCTCCAGCGCCTGCCTCCCCAGCTCGCCCATCCGGACGAGGACGACACGCCGGTCGTCGGGCACGCGGACGCGCTCGACGAGCCCGCGCTCCTCCATCCGATCGACGATGCCGGTCGCGTTGCTGAATGACACGTCGAGCAGCTCGGCCATCCGGCTCATCGGCACGTCGCCGTGATGCTGGAGAAGCCACATGACGTGCATGTGGGTCATGCTCACCCCGGCTTTGACGAGACGGCCTGTGCCTGCACAACGGAATCCCGCGATGATGTCGTGGATTCCGGACGTGATCCGCGCGGCGAGCGCTTCTCCGTCGACAGTTGCGGCCGTGTCAATAGTTCGCATGAGATGAATAATCTAACAGCAGGCAATCATCGCGTCAACATGGATGATCAACACAACGAGATCGAGGGAGGCCGCGCGTGCGTTTCGCACTGATGATCGAGGCCCAGCAGGGGCTGACGTACGACGAGCAGCTGGCGATTGTGCAGCGGGCAGAGGCGGCCGGATTCGAGTCGTTCTTCCGATCCGACCACTACCAGAGCTTTCCTGGTCCCGCGGGGGAGCGGACCACCGACGCGTGGGCCGTCCTGGCCGGATTGGCCCGGGAGACGTCCAGAATCGGACTTGGCGTCCTGGTCTCACCGGTGACGTTCCGCCACGCCGGTAACCTCGCCAAGGTCGTGACGACGGTCGACGAGATGTCGGGCGGTCGAATCGAGTTCGGGCTTGGCGCCGGCTGGAACGACGAGGAGCACCGCCAGCTCGGGCTGCCGTTCCCGCCGATCAACGAGCGAGCCGACCTCCTCGAGGACAGCCTGGCGATCCTCCACGGGCTATGGGGCGAGCCGGACGGCTGGTCCTACGCCGGGAAGCAGCTGAGGATCGAGGGCGCGCAGTTCTATCCGAAGCCGGTCGATGCGCCCGGCCGACCACGCCTGCCGAACGGCGCCGCGAGGCCGCGGCTGCTCGTCGGTGGCGGGGGAACGCCACGATCGATGCGGATCGCCGCCCGGTACGCCGACGAGTTCAATCTCTCGTCGTCGTCGCCGGACCAGGCGCGCGAAAAGTACGCGGCAGTTACGGCGGCGTGCGATGCGATCGGACGGGATCCGGCGACGATGACGCGCTCGACGATGGCGGGTGTCCTCATTGGCCGCGACGCGGACGAGGTCACCCGGCGGAAGGGGGCGCTGCTGGCGGCGTTCGGCGATGACGCTGGGGGTGAGGACTGGATCGACGCGCGCGAGCCGCGCTGGATCCTTGGCTCTCCGGATCAGGCCCGGGCGATGGTTGCTCGATTCGAGGAGGCCGGCGCGGAGCGGATCATGCTCCAGGACTTCCTGCCGCGCGACCTCGACATGATCGACGTAATGGCGGACGCGTTGTTCTGAGGTCGCCGCGGGGGCCGCGGATGCGGCGACCTACTCCGCGGCGGCGGCGGCGTCGCGGTAGCGCTGGTCGTCGCGCCGGATCGCGTCGGGATTTGTGCCGCGGGCACGGGCGATCCGTTCCGTGAGGAGCTGGAGCGGCGCGGCTGTGCCCAGCAATGCCGCAACCGGAGCGGGCAGGGTCGGCGCCTCATCGACGAGCAACCGTCCGGCGGGCGTCAGCGACGGCTCGATCTCGTCATCGAGGTCGCGGGCGAGGATCGCGGCCGTCCGCAGGCCGAGCACCTGCGCCGCGGCGAGGGCCTCGCGGGCCCGGCTCAGCCTTTCTGGCCTAGCGTCGCGGTCGCTGAGAATCAGGACGAGGCCCGTTGAATCGTCCGTCGCCGGCAGGTGCCCGTGGAGGAACGTCTCGAGGTCGCGCATCGTCGTCGGCAGCCATGAGGCCTCCTCGACCTTGATCGCCAGCTCCCGCGCGGCCGGGCGATCGGCGCCTGATGCGATCACGAGCAGGGTCCGCGCGTCGGCGAGGCGCGCCGCTATCGCCTCGGCGCCTGCCTCATGCCGCGCCCCCGCTGCCAGAAGCGCGACGATGTCCTCCGCCGCCACGGGTCGCGCCGAGAGGTGGCCCCCGACGGCCGTCGCAGCGATCATCGGCGACGTGTAGCCGACCGTGTGGCACCAGCTGTGGTCGAGCTCGACCGTTTCGACCGTGATTTCGGCGAGCTGCCCACCGGGCGACCGGCCGCTCGCGGTGACCATCGCCGTCCGCGCACCCGCCGCCGCAGCCCCGGCGACGGCCCGATTCGTGGCGCCGGTCCCGCCCTCGTGAGAAACCCCGATGACGAGCCCTCGCGATGGCGGATCGAGCGCGAGCTCGAAGGCCTGCGCCGCGATCACCGAGCCCACGCCGCCGTGCATCCCGGCCGCGCGGATCGCTTCCGTGAGGATCTCGACCATGGCAAGCGCCGCGTGCTCACTCGTCCCGCAGCCGGTGACGACGACCGGCTCGCCGGCGCTCGCAGCCTGGCCGATGGCTCCCGCGAGCTGGCCCGCCGGACCGTGGGGATCCGCAAACCGCTGGAGTATCCGGCGCGCGATGAACGGCTCAGCCGCGATCATCTCGGTCATGTGATAGGGCGGGCCTTCGCGAACCGAGGGTTGGGGGCAGAAGTCCCAAGGGTCGGGGGCGCCGGCCAGCGGCTCTTCCGGGTCGAAGGTCACGGAAGAGTCTCGATGGAATTTGCGATCGACCGGCATTCGTCGGCGATGCCTGCGATCTCGCCAGGTGTCGAGCAAGACAACACGAGCTGATCCCTATCCATGATGATCAGATACTGGAGGATCTGGAACGTGGCTCCAGCGTCGCCGGTCAGTGAAAACTCGTAGGCGAGTTGAAGGGCATCCCCGGCAGGCAGCGTCAGGCGGTCGGTATCGACCTTCAGATCGTTGCCCAGCAGCGATTTCAACTGTGACACGTTCAGCGTCTCCAGGGTATCCAGCGTGAGACCGTAGCTCGACAGCGTCAGGATGTTCACGTTCGTCCCGACGGTTGCCTTACTGTCTGCCTCTCGCATGGCGTAGAGGGAAACGCCCGCTGTGATCATCGAACTGACCTGACTCTTCATGAACGTAGCCATCGCATCGGACATCTGCCCGGAGCCGGCCGAGATGAGCTGATCGAGCTCATCGGAATCGAGCTCGATCCGGAACCAGTTGTCAGGCAACGTCACCGCGTACCCTTTGTCCCTTACCTCGATCCGGCCCGTCACCGGCTGGTCGGCCGTCGTCGCAGTTGGGCGGGACGTGGGCGACGGCGTGGCCGTGGGTGCCGCGGTTGCGGGTGCGGTCGGGGTCGTGGTCGGTTCGGCGGTTGGCGGCGCGACGGACGAGCCGCATGCGACAACGACGAGGCCGGCGGCGGCCACCAGGCTCAGCAGCGACGGGGCACGCCCGATGAGACGCATGAGCTCCTCACGGTGACGGGAGTCGGCCGACTCGACTGAGCGGACCATAGCGGAACCAGGCCCGGCCGACCAGCAGCTCGACCGTCACCGGCCCGTAGCGTCGTGAGTCGACCGGCTCGCCGAGCCCCGCCGCCATCAGTTCGGCGTCGTGAGCGTCCGACAGGAGCCAGGCCTCGTCCTCGCCGAGGATGAGATACCCGTCGGCGTAGGGCACGCGGTCCCCCGGACCCGCCGCGATCCGCTTGATGGCGAGCGCCACAGAGTCCGGCTCCCGGAACACGACGACCGATCCGCGACGTGGCCAGCGAGCCACGGTCGGATCCACAAGCAGCCAGTCGCCCGGCTCGATGGCCGGACGCATCGACGCCTCGGTGACCGCGACCCTCCACGGGCCTCGAAGCCGCTCCGCGAGGGGAGCGCTCCGGCGCGCGCGAGAGCGGACGATCAGCGAAGGAGCCGAAATCAGCCGGGGCGGCCGGCGACGCGGGTCTTCTCGTTGCCGCCTGTGGCCTTCCACGCGGCGTCGATCTCGTCGATCTGATCGAGCAGCTTCTTCGCGTCGGCGAGATCCGTCGAGGCCTTGACCTTCGAGACCTGTTTGTTGGCGTTCCAGAACAGCTCGTGGAGGTTCGGGACCTTCTCGAGGTGTTCTGGCTTGAAGTAGTCGTGCCAGAGGACGTCGAGGTGGTGCTTGACGAGCTCCGCCCGCTCTTCCTTGATCGCGATCGCCCTGGTTCGGAACGTGGCGTCCTCGTTGGCCGCGTACTTTTCGACGATCCTGTAGCAGGACTCAGCCTCGATGCGAGCCTGCTCGGGGTCGTAGACGCCACACGGCAGATCGCAATGAGCTCGAACGATGGTCGCTGGGGTGAGCCATCGGCGGAATCGGGACATCGGGGGCTCCTCCGGGGCGATAGATGCTTCTGGCGACCGCGAGATGGGCGGTGGCGCCTGGATCTCGAAGTGTCCGAGCCGCATCGGAGCCTGTCAAACGCCCGGCGAGCCTTGCACCGCCGACGGCCCCGCATCGTCGTTTTCAGGGTGGCGACGAGCTGACCGATGCCCTAGGATCGGGTCAGCGGGAGACCTCACGCAGCAGCCTGACGGCATCGCCGCCAGCGGTTCTGTCATCGACCTTCCGCCTGGTGAGCGCAGGTTCGATTCCTGCTTCACGCTCGTCGCGGTCGGATCTGCCTCGACGCAAGCAGACCGCCGGCCATGCAGGCTTCGGGCCTCCGCCGTCGGGCTGCGGTCCGCCGCGATGAGCATCTGATCGACCGGGAGTCCCGGTCCGAACAACGGACGGAGCAAGTGGAACCACTAGTTGGCGCCCTGATCATCGTCATCGTCGCGCTGCTGCTCGCCCGGCCACTTCTCCGGGTCGTCACCGTCCACGACTACGAGCGCGGCCTCCGCTACCGGCGCGGTCGGTTCAGCGGGCTCGTCGATCCCGGAACGCACGTCACGCTCGCGCCGCTCACCGAAATCCATGTGCTCGATGGCCGTCCCTCGTTCGTCACGATCGAAGGCCAGGAGGTCCTCACCGCCGACGGTGTTCCGCTCAAGGTCAGCCTCGCTGCCCGCTACGTCGTCGGCGATCCGGTCGCGGCGGTGACCGGGGACCAGAGCTACGGGCGAGCGATGCACCTTGAGCTCCAGCTCGGCCTCCGCGAGGTGCTATCGGCCGGGACCATCGACGACATCCTCGCGACACGCAACAAGATCGGGCCGGCCGTCCTCGAAAATACCGCCAGCAAGCTCGCGCGGATCGGAATCGAGCTGCTGTCGGTCGAGGTCCGCGACCTGATGGTGCCGGGCGATCTGAAGCGGCTCTTCGCGGGAGTCGTCGCCGCGCGGAAGGAAGGCGAAGCTGGCCTCGAGCGAGTCCGTGGTGAGACTGCCGCCCTCCGCAACCTCGCCAACGCCGGTCGGATGGTCGAGGACAACCCCGGCCTCCTCCAGCTCCGGATGCTCCAGCAGCTTGGCGGTTCGTCGGGCAACACCGTGATGCTTACGATGCCGGACGGCCAGGGTTCGACGGGCTCCACGCCGGCGCCTGCGTCGGCGACGCGGGCACGGTCCGCCAATAGTCAGCGGGCCAAACCTGGAACCGAGCCACCGTCCGAATCCTGAGGGCCGCGGCTAAACAATCAGCGGATTGGCGATCCCGAGAACGTTGCCGCTCACTCCCACTTGGGTATGATCCCTACGTGAGCGAACGCGGGATGCCGATCGCGGACAGCGCGAACGCCTGTCCGTTCGTCGCGTTCGAGGACGACCGCGACGAGCGCGCGACCGTGCCGGATCACCGCCACCGCTGCTACGCGGAAGTCCGACCGGCGCCTCGGGCCCTGGCCCACCAGCAGGCGTACTGCCTGTCGAGCGCCTTCCCGGTCTGCCCGACATTCCAGGATTGGGCTCGCCGCGAGGCGGCACGTGCCCGGGACGCATCGGCCGCAGCGTCCGCCGCCTCGGCGGCCGCCGTGGGGGTGGCCGCAAGCAACCCGGCGGCGGCGATGGCGGGGTCCAAACCGGCCGATGTCCCGCTCGACCCGGCCGATCCCCGCGACGAGGATGACGCCGTCGAGTCCGATCCGGACAGCGAGGACGTTCCCGCGGCAGCGGCGAGCGGACACGACTGGGACCGCGGCGACGAGCCGTCCGACGCGGATCCCTACGACGATGCTGGGCCGCGGCGCAACCCGCCGCGCGAATGGTCGGCGCCGCCGCCATGGCTCGCGAGCGCCGAAGCCGGTCGGCCCGTGCCCGCGGACCCACCGGACTTCCTCTCGGGTCGGTCGGAGCCGGGCCAGGGCCTAGCCGGGAGCGCGGCCGATCAACTCGCCGGAGGCCCGCCGCCGCCGCGTCGGCAGGCGCAAGCGTATGAGCCCCCGCCGATCGACCACGGACATCCAAGCCCAGCCGACGAGCCCGAGTTCGAGGACCGCGCGACGCCGCGCCCGACCGCCCCCTCGCGTCGTCCGCGCGCCTACGACCAGCACCTCGGAGGGCCGACATCCGGGCCCGACTGGGAGCGGCCGCGCCGCTACGAGGCATACCCGACGATCAAGACCCGCATGGGCTTGCCCGCGATCCCGCGCCTGGCGGGGATGGCCGCCGCCATCGCGATCGCGGCAGTCGCGCTGTTCTTCCTGCCGGCCTTGCTCGGTATCGGATCCGGCGACCGCGCGACTTCCTCGCCGTCGCCGACGCCGAGGCCCTCGAAGTCGATCGCGCCGACACCCACCCCCGCTCCGACGCCAACCGTCTACGTCATCAAGAAGGGCGACACCCTGTCGAAGATCGCCGTCGCCCACGGTATCTCGCTCGAGGAACTGAGGGCCGCCAATCCGGACATCAAGGATCCGAACAAGATCGTCGAGGGCCAACAGATCACGATCCCGGCGCCCTCGCAGGCGCCGCCGGAAGAGTTCGGAGGATCGGCCGAGCCGTCTGCGGGGGCCTCGCCCTAGCGTCCCCGGGCGCGACCTTACCGCGGCGCGAGGTTGATCGAGGTGATCTTGCCGGCCTCCACGCGGAACGTTGCGTCGAGATGGAGCGACGGTGCGCCGGGGCGGACGACGAGGACGTCGGCCTCGTAGGTGTTTCCGGTGTCGCGGACCTCACCGGGGATCATCTTGAGCCCGGAGTCGCCGCGGAGAAACCAGCCACCGACCCGGTCCACGCCGCGCAGGGTCTGGGCACTGTCACCGACGTGGATGCGCATCTCGGCGTTGTCCGCCATGAGCCCGACGGCCGCCTCGCGGTCGCCCGCGTTCAGCAGCTCGAAGAACGTATCCATGGTGTCGACGGCTCCCACGGGCCGCAGTGTACCCGCCATCATTCGACGATGCCGTCGGTTCACGCCCGTCACTGGCGACTCGATCCGGCCGTGACGTTCCTGAACCACGGCTCGTTCGGAGCGTGCCCCGGAGTGGTGCTCGACGTTCAGCGCGAGTGGCAGGATCGGATGGAGGCGGAGCCGGTCCGCTTCCTCGCCCGCGAGCTGCACGGCCACCTTGCCGCCAGCCGCGCAGCGCTGGGTGAGTTCGTCGGCGCGGATCCCGACGACCTTGCATTCGTGACGAACGCGACGGGCGCCGTCAACGCAGTGGTCCGTTCGTTGGCGTTCAGTCCGGGCGACGAGATTCTCACGACCGATCACGAGTACAACGCCGTTCTGAACGTCCTCCGCCACGTCGCGAAGCGGGACGGCGCGCGTGTCGTCGTCGTCGGCCTGCCGTTCTCGGGCCGATCGGCCGACGACGTCGTCGAGCGAGTCCTCGGAGCGGTGACCGCCCGGACGCGTCTCGCCGTGATCAGCCACGTTACGAGTCCGACGGCCCTCGTCCTGCCGGTCGATCGGCTTATCCCTTCGCTGGCGGAGCGAGGGATCGACACGCTCGTGGACGGCGCCCACGCCCCGGGCATGCTCCCGCTCGACGTGGACCGCCTCGGCGCGGCCTATTACGCCGGCAACCTGCACAAGTGGGTCTGCGCGCCCAAGGGCGCCGCCTTCCTGCACGTGCGGCGCGACCGCCAGCCTGACGTACGGGCGGGCACGATCTCCCACGGCGCCAATTCCCTGGTGGGCGCCCGGTCGCGGTTCCGGCTCGAGTTTGACTGGCAGGGCACGCTCGATCCGACGGCCTGGCTGTCGGTGCCGGCAGCGCTGGCGTTCGTCGGCGGCCTGGTCGAGGGCGGCTGGCCGGGTGCCATGGCCCGGACGCACGCCCTCACGCTCGAAGCGCGCGACGCGCTGGTGACGGTCCTGGGCGAGGACGGCGCTGCGACGCCGAACGAGATGCTCGGATCGATGACGGCGGTGACGATGCCCGAGGATGGGCCTCTCGGCGGCCCGCCGATGGCGGACCAGTCGTCGCCGCTCGACGCGGATCCACTCCAGACGGTGCTGTTCGACCGATTCGGGATCGAGTTGCCGATCGTCGGCTGGCCAGTGCCCGCCGTCGAATCGACGGAGCCGATCCGGCGAGTCCTGCGCGTCTCGACCGCGCTGTACAACGACGCCGACGATATCGCGCGACTCGTTGCCGCGCTGGGCGAGCTCAACCGACCCACGCAGGCCTAGAAGCCGCCTCCGGAACCGCCTCCGCCACCGCCCGAGCCGCCGCCGCCAAACCCGCCGCCGCCACTCCCCGATGACGATGGCGAGTTGCCGATCGTCCCGAGGGCCGACATCATCCCGCCGAAGTTCGGGATCGCCGAGCTCGAGAAAAGGCCACCACCGCCACCGCCATCGCCGCTGCCCCAATTGCCCGATCCGCCGGTTCCGTACCAGGCCGGCATGTACACGGCGCCCGCGGATGCTCGCTTGTCCTTGACGTCGTCGAGGCTCCGCTGGAGGACATCCTCGATCTCCTTCTCGAGCCCGAGGGCGGTGCCCCACACGACCGCCTGGTCCGGAGTCTCCAACCAGTCGAGGCCGGCCTTCGCAACGACCTGGTCCATCGATCGGGACTGGGCCATCGTCTTCTGGAGCGTCCGGCGATAGGCGGCGAGCATCGCCCGGATCATCGCCCCGGGCATCGTCACGGCATCCATCCAGCGCGACATCACGAGGACGATGACGCCGGAGACGACGAGTGCGGCCGCGATCATCGTAAAACCGGAGCTCGGCAGGTTGATGGCCGCAAAGAACGCGACGAAGCCCAGGACAATGGCGATCACGGCGCGGGTCATCCATCGACCCTCTGCCGCGGAGGGCTTCTCCCGGAACCAGCCCATATTGACGACATGGGTTTCGAGTTCTTTGTCGAAGTCGCCGACGGAGCCGCCGAATTCCAGGAGCTTCGTGGGATCGATATAGGTTCCGTGGCCCTTCGCCAGGGTCCGGAGGCCATTCTGCGCGACCGCCTCGGCGGGGCCCAGTGCCCGCACCTGGTTGCGAGCCCGCTGGGCCTTCGTTGCTGGATCCGCCGCCGGCGGATCCAGCTCGATCCCGATCTTGCGCTTCATCCCGAGCAGCCCCTCCTTCTCCTCCTGGAAGGCGAGCAGCCCTCGACTGGCCAGATCGAGCATCGCCGTCGTCAGGGCCCGCCTCGAGGGCCCCCCCGAGACGACGAATGTGGCCGCGGCCGGCGTAAGGTCGCGCGGCGGTCCTGCCATGTGGATCGACGGATCGTCGAGGTAGACGGGGTCCCGGCCGTACCGCATCCAGGCGAACACGGCGCTGCCGATCAGGCCGATGACGATCAGCGGGGCGAGGATCAGGCCCATCGCCGCATCCAGTTGGCGGGCAGTCTGGAGGCTGGCGGCATGCTCAGGGGTCGCGTTCGCATCGACCCGCTCGAGCGCGACGAGAAGTGCGCCGTCGAGGTCGCCAACCTCGAGCAGGGGCACCATGTCCTCGTCGAAGATTCGCTGCTTCTCGCTGTTGTCGAGGAACGCCGCGCGATAGCCGGGGCCGCCGTAGAGCTGGACCTGGCCGTGGACCCGACTGGGCTCGAGATCGAAGAGGATGACGAGCCCGTCGTCAAAGCCCTTCCGTCCGACGCCCCATTGGTCCATGAGGGCCTGGGCGTGGCCATCAGCCTCCTCGGCGGTGATCCCGTAGTTGACAAGCTGGGTGTACACGACGACCTCGGCGCCGGTCCGGGCCTCGATCGCATCGATCGCCTTCTCCGCGCTGGCGATCGTCTCCCGGTGGAAGACGTGGGCCAGGTCGTAGACGGCCTGGCCATCGATCGGCGGAGGAAACGGTGGACCGGCGGCGCTCACGGGCGCCGCGAGGACGGCGAGCCATGCGGCGGCCAACGCCAATCTCAAGGTTCGGTTCACGGTGCGGCCTCGACACGCTGCTGTGCCCGGATCCTCCGGACCAGCTCCGCGCACTGCTCGTAGCGGCCGAAGCTCGGCATGATGTACGTGCCGGCGACCGAATCCGCGACCTGCTCGAGGAGGGCCAGGCTCTGTTCGAGCCCGACCTCGGCGCCGCGCTCGCCGGCGGCTCGCATCGCCACTCGGGCCTCGTCGGGGATCGTGATGCCGGGCACCTCGTTGTGCAGGAACTCAGCGTGTCGGGCGCTCTGCAGCGGCAGGACGCCGAGGAGGACGGGCACCGGGATACCGGCCTCTCCGAAACGGTGCCGGGCCTCGCGGAACATCGCCTCGACCTGCCCAAGCCCGTAGAGCGGCTGGGTCATGACGAGGTCGGCGCCGGCCTCGAGCTTGCGTTCGAGCCTGTCCCACTCGGCTGCGGCGTCGGCGGCCGTGGGATCGAGCGCGCAGGCGATCGTGAAGCCGGCGGGCTGGCCGATCGGCGAGCCCGCCTGATCCTCACCGCGGTTCAGCCGGCTCAGGATCTCGACGAGGCCGATGGAGTCGACATCCCATACCCCTGCGCCGGTCGGGTAATCGCCGATTCGCGGCGGGTCGCCGGTCAGGGCAAGGATGTTCCGGACGCCGAGGGCATGGGCACCGAGGAGCTCGGACTCGATCGCCATGAGGTTCCGGTCGCGGGTCGTGAAGTGGACGAGGCACTCGAGATCGAGGTCGTGCTGAATGCCGAACGCAACGGCCATCGCCCCCATCCGGACGCGGGCCATCGCCGAATCGCTGATGTTGACGAGATCGACTCCGGCGTCGCGCAGGAGGCGTGCCGCGTCGAGCGTCCGGTCGATCCGGATGGAGCGCGGCGGGTCGATCTCCACCGATACGACGAAGCGCCGTTCGCGGAGCTTGGCCAGGAGCTGGGTTGGGGGCGGCCGCTCGCCCTCTCCCGATGGAGTTGCCGTGCGGCCGACGACGGACGATCGCGCGGCCTGGGCGTCTGGTGGGGTGCTGGGGGCCTCGCTCGGCGCGACTGCCCCGGCCGACAGAGCGTCGAGCGCGGCGCGCATCGCCGCGGTGTGCTCCGGCGTCGTTCCGCAGCAACCGCCGACGAGCGCCGCGCCAGCGGCGACCATCCGTCCGACCATCAGGCCGAAGTAGTCGGCTCCGGCGCCGTAGACGAACTGGCCCTCGACCCGCTGGGGGAGGCCAGCGTTCGGGACGATTGACCGCGCCGGGGCGCCCGCGAGGGCCGGCCCGTAGCCCTCGAGCGCCTCGAGGCAGGCGTGCGGCCCGGCGCCGCAGTTGACGCCGATGACATCGACCGGCGCCGATTCGAGCGCCCGGCCTGCAGCCGCCGGCGACGACCCGTCGGCGAGCTCGAGCTCCTCGCCGAATGTCAGCTGGGCGACGATCGCCAGCTCGCCGGACGCTCGCCGAGCCTCGTCGATCGCGAGCAGGAGGTGCCGCAGGTCGACGAACGTCTCGATCACGAACAGGTCGACGCCGCCCTCGAGAAGCCCGTCGATCTGCTCGCGGAACGCCGCCCGGATCGCTGCGTCGTCGAGGTGAAGCAGCTCGCGCGTCGGCGCGCCGAGGGGGCCGATGGAGCCCGCGACGAGGGCCTCGCGACCGGCCACGTCGCGGGCTTCTCGGGCTACCTGGGCCGCTCGGCGATTGAGGCGAGCCGCCTCGCCTGCGAGGCCGAACGCCGCGAGCCGGATCCGGTTCGCACCGAACGTGGCGGTCTCGATGACCTCCGCGCCGGCGGCGAGATAGGCCCGGTGGATCGCACCCACGAGGTCGGGGCGGGTCGTCGCGAGCTCATCGAGACAGGCCCGCTGCGGGACGCCGCTGGAGAAGAGCAGCGTTCCCATCCCGCCATCGAGCAGGATCGGCGCACTGGCGAGCCGCTCTCGAAACCGTTCCCGCTCGTTCACGGTCGTAGCCTACCCGAGGCTCGTCACCCTCCCTCGCCGCCGGACGACGTCCAGGCGACCGTCGGGGCGGAGCAGGAGCTGGGGCGGGCGAGGGCGCCCGTTGTACGTCGAAGATAGCGAGGCGCCGTACGCGCCGGCATCGCGGATCGCCACGAGGTCGCCACGCCGCAGCGGCGGCAGGAGATGCTCGCCGAGGGCATCGGTCGATTCGCAGATCGGGCCATGGACGTCGCCCGGCTGCACGTCTGGGGGCGAGGGATCGTCGACCGGCGTGCCGAGCGACGTCAGAGCGACGACCGCGTGTCGCGCGCCGTAGAGCGCCGGGCGAATCAGCTCCGTCATCCCGGTGTCGATCACGACCTGCCGCCCGCCACGGTCGCGAACATGAAGGACGCGGCCGACCAGCCAGCCCGCCCGCGCCACGAGAAACCGGCCCGGTTCGATCGCGAGTCGCGTCGGTCGCCGATCGATCGGGATGGCGTCGAGGAGTGCCGGCAGCTCCCTTGCGAATCTGGCCGGCCGCGGCGACGGCTCGCCGAGCGGACCAACCGGAAATCCGCCGCCGACGTCGAGCGTGTCGAACCCGGGCTCGTTGCCGCGCAGCAGCGCGAGCGTGGCGAGCGCCCGGCGAACCGCGTCGCGCCATGCATCGATCGCACCGAGTTGCGACCCGACGTGGAGGTGGATACCCCGTGGCCGGAGGCCGGGACCGGCGGCATGCACGAGATCGAGGGCAGCCGCCACCTCGGCTTCGGTCATCCCGAACTTCGACCCCCCCGCGCCGACCGCCAACCGGGCATGCGTCTCAGGAGCCACATCCGGGTTCAGGCGGAACAGCACGTCCTGGGGCGGGCGGCCGGCGCGCCCAAGCGCCGCTCGTAAAGCCAGATCGGCAAGCGCCGCTACCTCGGGTTCCGATTCGACCGCCAGCCATCGCAGCGGGGCACCGTCGGCGGCGGCCTGGGCCGCCGACCGCAGGTCAGCGTCGGACTTGCCGATCCCTTCGAGCGTGATCGACTCGTTCGGCAGTCCCGCCCGTCGGGCCAGCGCCCACTCACCGCGAGAGACCGCGTTCGCCCCTGCGGCGGCGGTCTCAGCGACGGCAGCGATGATCGCGGGAACGTCGTTCGCCTTGACCGAGTACTGGCGGATCCACGGATCGGGGAACGCTGCGCGGAGCTCGAGACCCGCCGAGACCAGCGTTGCCTCGTCGGTCACATAGGCGGGCGTTCCATACCGGGAGGCGGCCTCGCGCAGCCCCGCGGCAACCGCCGCGAGACGGTCCGGGTCGTACCCCTCGTTCGCGTCTTCAGGGATCCGGGCCACGCCCTACAGAAGCTTGCGCGGCGTCAGGGCGATGCTGGCGAGGGTCGAGACGACACTGATGATCAATGCGCCAAGAAGCGCTCCGACGATCGTGTCGGACGAAGCGAGGTCCGGGGGGAAGGTGCCGACCTTGAAACCGAGCTTCAGCTGGCCCGAGGCGAGCGCCACGAGAAGCAGCATCGCCGCGTTGATGACAAACGCGACGAGCCCGAGGGTCATCATGCTGATCGGGAACGACAGGGCTTTCACGATCGGCTTGATGTAGCTGTTGACCAGGGCAAAGACCAGGGCAACGACAAGGAGCTTCCACCAGTCGTTGCCGAATTCAAACGACAGCAGGTTGTCCGGCAATACCTGGACCGCGACCCAAACGGCGGCCGCGTTGACCAGGATGCGGATGATCAGCTCGACCATGGGTGCGTCTCCTTCTGGGCTGACGGTGCCGGGATCATGGCAGACGTCGAGGGCGCTGGCGAGACCCTCAGGCGAGGCCCGCGGCCACTCATCGCCCGAGCTTCGCCTTCAAGCCGGCCCTGACCCCCGGCCACTCCTCGTCGGTCACGCTGTACCAGGCCGAGTGCCGCGTGCCACCGCCGGGCATCACCATGTGATTGCGGAAGATCCCCTCGAACTGGGCCCCGATCCCGAGTAGCGCTTGTCGTGACTTCTCGTTGTTCGAGTCGGTCTTGAACTCGACTCTCCGGCACCCGAGATCGTCGAAAGCGTGTTCCAGCATCAGCAGCTTCGCCTCGCGATTGGCCCCGGTCCGTTGCCACGCAGGCGCCACCCAGGTCCACCCGATCTCCAGCCGGCGGTGCTCGAGGACGATGTTCAGGTAGCGACTGGAGCCGATCGGCCGACCCGTCGCGATGTCGATCGTCGCGAACGGTAGCTCCGTGCCGGCGTCACGGGCGGCAATCGTCGAAGCCGCCCAGTCGCGCAAATCCGCCTCGGAGTGCGGTCGGGCCAGCGTCCAGCGCCAGATCTCTTCATCGAGTCCGACTTCGGCCAGGCCCGGCACGTGCTCGAAGGCGAGCGGCTCCAGCCGGACGAGGTGACCCTCAAGGGTCACGGGCTCGAGGCAAGCGGAGTCGGCGGCGGCGTCGGTCACCGCGGGATCGTACGATGCCCTCAACCCGAAATGTTCGACGGAGGCACCGTGTCCGACTTCGCCGCACGCGCCGACGCTTTGCTCAGCGAGTACTTCAGCCTCTTGCCGGTCGTGGCGACGTCGGCGGGCATGCACGATCACGATGGCCGCTGGCCCGACCTCACCGAGGGCGGCCGGGAGGTCCGGCTCGCCTTCTACGACCGCTGGACCGACGAGCTCAGGGGGTTCGATGACGGGACGCTGACGCCCGACGAGCGGGCGGACCGGGATCTGCTGCTTTCGGTGCTCGACGCCCACCGGTTCTCTGAAGTTGATCTGCGGGAAGAGCGCTGGAACCTGCTCGACTGGGTCTATCTCCTCGGAGACGGCATCTTCTCGCTCATCGCCCGTGACTTCGCCCCACTCGCGGATCGCCTGGTGTCCGTCGCCGGTCGACTCGAGGGCATGCCCGCCGTTCTGTCGGCCGCCAGCGAATCCCTGGTCGGCCACGACGGTCGGCCGGTCGCCCGATTTCACACCGAGAAGGCTCTGAGCCAGCTTCCCGGCATCCCCGAACTCATCGGCGACGCGCTGGAGACCGCCGCCACGGCCGAAGCGAGCGATCCGGCCGTCGCCGCGATCGTTCCGCGACTCAAGGCCGCCGCCGATGCAGCGACAGCCGCGCTCTCGAATTTCGAGAGCCACGTGCGAGACATCGTCCTCCCGGCCTCGGAAGGGGAGGGCCGGCTGGGCAACGACCTGTTCGCCCGGAAGCTCCTCCACACCTTTGGATCCGACGATGTCACGATCGACTCCATCGGACAGCAGGCCGCCCGCGAGTTCGCCGCGGTCCGCGCCGAGATGGTCCGGATCGCCCGTGAGATCTGGCCGCGCTGGCTCCCGGGCAGGCCGCTGCCGGACGACGATTCGGAGGCGGTTCGGGGCGTCCTCGACGCGGTCGGCCGCGAGCATCCCAAGCGGGAGGCGATCCTCGACTTCTGCCGCGCGGAGCTCGGCCGGATCGAGGCGTTCTGCCTGGACAAGGATCTCATCGGCCTAGCTGATGAGCCGCTCGAGATCCGCTGGACGCCGGTGTTCATGCGGTCCTTCGGCGGGGCGATGCTCAACTCGCCCGGGCCGCTCGACAAGGGCCAGAAGGCGTTCTTCTCGGTCACCCCGATCCCCGACGACTGGACGCCCGAGCAGGCCGAGTCATACCTCCGCGAGGACAACGACCGGATGCTCCGGCTGCTGACGATCCACGAGGCGGTGCCGGGCCACTACCTCCAGGGCGTCTATGCCAACCGCTCGCCCTCGATCGCCCGATCGATCTTCGGCAGCGGGGTCTTCGCCGAGGGCTGGGCCGTCTACGTCACCCAGGTGATGCTCGATGAGGGCTACGGAGCGGATGACCCGGCACTCCTCCTGACCCATTGGAAGTTCTACCTCCGAGCGGTCACGAACGCGATGATCGACATCGGGATTCACACGGCCGACATGACCGAGGCCGAGGCCGTCTCGCTGATGGTCGACGGCGGCTTCCAGGAAGAGGCGGAGGCGCGTGCCAAGTACGACCGAGCGCGCCTGTCGTCGACCCAGCTCTGCACGTACTTCGTCGGGTCGATGGCGATGTGGGACCTCGAGCGCGAGCGTCGTCGCCGACTCGCCGCGGCGTCAGGCGATGCGCGCGGCGCCGACGCCGTCCCGGATCCGCGCGTCGTCGGTGCCTTCGGCGAGACGCCGGGCTTCGTGTACCGGGACCACCTCGAGTCGGTGCTCGCCCACGGCACGCCGCCGATCCCGATCCTCCGGAGGCTAGTACTCGGCGGCTGAGCGGCCGCGGCACGGCCCTCACGTCGCGAGTTCTGTCAGATGCCCGCCCCGTAAGCATTCGTCTAGTTCGAAGCCGGGTGCCAGGGCGCCTCGTGCAGGGGCGGTCGGTCACCCCGCCGCGATTTCTATCATCTGCTCTCCAGGCGAGCAGCTGACACGAATCTCCGTGACGAACGCTCAGCTGACGGGCATATGACCAACCTGGCTTCTAGCGGGAGCGCCGCTGCGTGGGCGGTGAGGCCGGCGACTCAAGGGCGGCGATGAAATGATCGATCCGATAGCCGCCTTCCTCGGCGGCGCGTCGAAGCTTGTCGATCGACGGTGATGTGCGGCTCACTCCCTCGGCCCGATCCAGCGCGGCCGCGAGGTCAAGGAGCGACTCGAACGATTCCTTCGAGAACCACGTAGCTCCCTCCCACTCGTTCACGCCGAGGAAGGCCCGGATGTCCGGGTCCTCCAGCCACGCGGCAGCGAGCCTGGCTGGAATGCGGAGCTTCGATGGACGGGCGAGGCCGAGCGCGATCCGCGTCCGGGAGATCGCCCAGATGTCGAGACCCGCGCCACGGAGCGGCTTCCCAAGTCGAAGCCGATCAAAGGCGTCGCGGTCGATCGGGTGGAGAAGCGCTGCCGCCCGAACAGCCGGGTCGAGGTCCGCCGGCGGGGCAGCGGCTGTACGCGCACGAGTCGCGGCGCCCTTGGCCGCGGCGCCCTTGGTGGCAGGCGCCGTCGGAATACCCGCACGTTCCATCACGATCGCTCGCAGTCGTGCGACCTCGGCCGGGTCGAGATCCGGCGCCAGGAGCGCCGTGACCGCCTCGTGGACCGGTGCGAGCCGGAGGTCGGCGAGCGCATCGTCGAGCGAGTGCACGCCACCGCCGCCCAGCTTCACCGCGAGCTCCGCCCAGCGCGCATCAGGCCTGTCCCGCAATTCCCTGAACGAGCCGAACACGAGGCAGCGGTAGGCATCGAGCTCAACGAAGAGCCCGCGCTCGACAAGCTCGCGCCCCGGTCGCAGGTACTCGAGGCCCGACCGCGCCTCCCGGTACGCCACGAACGCGTCGTCGTCGGCCGGGATCTCGAGTGCCTGTGAAAGCGTGTCCGTGACGAGCGTCTTCCCGCCGTCGTCGGCCTTGCGGGCGAACGGCACGGAATTGCGGACCCAGCCGGCAGCGGACTCGAACCGGTTGTGGTAGACGACGAGCGACCGGTCGGCTCCGCGTCCGTTCGAATAGGCGAACACGTCGTCGATGACTGCTCCGCTGGCGCCCCCAACGTCGTAGAGCCGGAAATCGGCCGCGCCGGCGTAGCGGCCCCGCTCGTGGAGGAGCGGCACGATCTCCCGGTCGAACCGGGCGATCAGCTCCTCGTTCGGCTGCTCGTCGAGCCGTGCCCGCCGGAACTCCATGCCGTACTTCTCGCCGAAACCCTCGATCTGGCCGTGCCCGATCATCGGCAGACCCGGCAGTGTCGCGAGGAGCGTGGCGATCCCGAAGTACTTGTCGCCGGTCCCGAACTGCTCGATCGCCGTTTCCTCGTCCGGGTTCGTCATGAAGTTGACGTAGCGCTTGATGATCTCGGGGTCGAACTCGAGCGTGTCGCGGATCACCTTCCGATAGCCCGCGTTGTCCTCGTCGCGGAGCATATGCATGAAGGCGCTGTTGTACACGCGGTGCATGCCGAGGGTCCGGACGAAGTAGCCCTCCATCATCCAGAAGGCCTCGGCGAGGAGGAGCGTGTCCGGGGCTTCCGCGGCCACCCGGTCGACGACCTCGCGCCAGAACTCGTGGGGCATCAGCGCCTCGAAGGCAGCCCGACTCATCGCGGACCGGCTCCGCGACGGAATCGCCCCGCCGTGGCCCGGCTCGGGCCACCACAGCCGCTCGACGTGGCGCTTCGCGAGGACCATCGCGGCGTCGAACCGGATCACAGGGAAGCGGTGAGCGACCTGGAGGACGGTCTGGATGACCGCCTCTCGGACGTCGGCCTTGAGGTAGTCGAGCTGGGCGGTGTCATTCCACGGGAAGCTGGTCCCGTCGTTGCCGTGATAGACGTAGCGGACGTCGCCCGTCGCCCTGTCGCGCCGCTCGAACACGACTGCCGCGTCGCTGTCGTTCCAGTAATGGTCCTCGAGGCGGATCTCGACCTGACCGTCGTCGGCCAGGTTCTCGCCCGTGTATGTGTAGGCCGGGAATGGCGGCTCGGGCACCCAGACGAACCGGTCGGGGTGCTCGACCACCCAGCGGGAATCGATCCCCATATGGTTGGGCACCATGTCCGATGCGAGCCGGATGCCCCGCGCCGCGGCCCGATCGCGGAGGTTCGCGTGCGCCCCGTCGCCGCCAAGATCGGCGGCGATTCGGTAGTCGTCGAGGGAATACGCCGAGGCGACGGCGTCCGCGTTGCCGCGCCAGCGCTTGATCTTTTCGGACGCCTTCGAGCGCTCCCACAGGCCGATGAGCCAGAGCCCGCTGATCCCGCGCCGAGCGAGCGCATCGAGCTCCTCGTCGGGGACGGCGTCGAGCGTCCGGATGTCGCGGTTGTACCTGCGCGACATCTGGTCGAGCCAGACGTACGTGCTCTTGGCCGCCAGGACGAGGCGCGGCATCCAGTCGCGGTCCATGCTGAATCGCTCAGCCTCCGCGTCCGCGCCGGCGAACGACGGCGCCTCCGCGACGCCCGGTCCGCCCCCACCGCCGCCACCGAACCGGAGATGGAGCGCCCGCTCTTCCTCGGCGAGGAGGTCCTCGCCAGCGACGAGCCGTGCCGCCAGTTCCGGCGGGAGGATGCTGCCCCAGCGGTCACGGGCGTAGCGCAGCTGGCCTGCGAGCGATGTCGGTGCGTGGCGCGCGGGCGCGCGGAGCAGATCGACGAGCGTCTCGCCGCCCGCCGCCGCGTCGCCTTCCAGGCGGAAGAGGCCGTCGAGGCCGCGGATCAGCGCGTCGTACGCTTTGGCGGCCGCGACGGGGCCGGGATCGACGAGTGGATGGAGAGGCTGGCTCGCCGGGTTGTCCGCCGCGACGTCGAGGAGCAGCAGCGACTCGAGGAGGTCGGGGCGCCCCGGCTCCGCGCCGAACTCCGCAGAGAGCCGGTCGAGGACGTCGTGGACCTTGCGGCGCCCGAGCTTCGTCTCGAGCTCGAGAAGCGCATCGCCGAAGACGTTCGGGGCGACTTCCTGCTCGTAGTTGTCGATGAGCGCGTGGCCGACCTGGTGAAGGAGGCCCAGGGCGACGATCTCGCCGGCGTGGGCGCTGGGGGCTCCGCCGGCGGCCCGTTCGTTCAGTCGCGCGGCGAGCCGGCGGGCCGCGGCGACCTCATCGACCAGGAGCTGGCCGTCCGAGCCGAGGTGGCGCTCGTCGAGGTCGTATCGCTTTCGTGACGACCGTCCGACCCGCAACTCCCGCATCGGAACAGGATGTCACGCTCCGGCGCCGACTGCCTCGGGTCGTCGCGTCGCGATGACATGCTCGACCGCGCGTCGCAGGAATTCGAGACCCGACGGATCGAACTCATACGACCACTGGCGGATCCGCTCCGGCCGCTCGAACCGCTTGTCGAGGCCCCTCGCGAACGCCTCGCGGGAGAGGAGGATGACGTCCGCGGTCCGGTCGACCAGCGCGATGCCGGCCTCGTCGTCCATCGTGGCGTTGAGCAGTTCGATCCCGGTCGTGCCCGATAGGGCCAGGGTCTCCGCCATGTTATCGGCGCCACGCTCGGAGGCGCACACGAGCCCGATCCGGGAGCCCGCTTTCAGGCCGGCAATCTCGTGGACGAGCTCGACGTAACCGGGGCCGACGAGCATCGCGACGACCGGCACCCGGCCATGGACGAGAGCCTGCGCCTCGTCAGCGTGGAACGTCGTCGTCGCGACGAGGTCGTAGTGGAACCGATCGAGCCGATCGGGCAGATCTTCGAGTAGGGCTCCCTCAGCCTCGATCTGGCCGGGAAAGGCGTCAACCAGCCGCGCCGCGTCGTAACCGGCATCGGCGTTCGTGCACTCCGCGAACAGCACCTGGACCTGGGCGCCCGGCCGTTTGCGCTCCGTAGCCGCGGCGAAGGCAGCCGCTGCCGCCTCGTCGGCCGTGAAGCCCGCCTGCGCAGCGCGCCGCAGCATCTCTGCCACGATGCCTGCGAGGGCTTCGGCCCCGCGTCGCTCGGGTGGCCGGTCGGCGACGTGCGTCCCCGCACCGTGGCGACTAATGACGTAGCCCGCGTCGGCCAGACGCCGGTAGACCGCCCGGATCGTGTTGGGGTTTACTCGCAGTGCGGCACCGAGCTCGCGCACCGGCGCGAGGCGAGCGCCGGGCAGCAGCCGACCGGAATCGATCTGGTAGGCGAGCTGCCAGTAGATCTGGGTCGAGATCGGGACATCCGAATCGCGCTCGACGTCGAGCTCGCTGCCCGAGCTGGATTGATGAGCCAGTAATGGGTTGATTTCGTCAGTTGACACAGTGCTCTAGTCCAAGTTACGATTTGGCCTAATCAACTATACCAAGGAGCCCGAAGGTGGCCGGCATGGAACTCATCATCATCATTCTGCTACTCGCCGCGCTCGAGATTGGAGCGCTCCGGTTCGGTTCGGACTCGCGCGACCGGTTGGTCGACTCCTACGGCTCGTCGACGCGCGTCGGCCTTTCCTGACCTCGTCCTCCTCTCGCCGGTCAAGCCGGCGTACACCAATCAGCCCGTGGCGCGCAGGCCACGGGCTGATTGATTCACCCGCGAGCCGGCTGACCGACATCGGCGAGGGCGATCCGGTAGATCTCGGCGCCGCTGAGACCGCGCGACGGGGAGACGAACAGCGACAGGTCGTCGAGGAGCCGCGGTTCGAGTGTCGTGCCAGCGACCTCGTCAACGATCTGGGACGCGCGGCCAGCGGCGCGCAACACCTGGCGCGTCTCGATCCGAATCGGGTCATCCCAGTACCAGCCGTCGCTCGCGAACATCGCCAGCCGCCAGCGCTGGGCCTCGAGATAGCTGACGATCCGGCCGCGATCCGCATCCGACCCCACTGACGGGGCATGCTCGGCCACGAAGGCATCGGCCGTGGTCGCCCCGGCGACGACATCGACCCAGGCGTCCCGGAGCACCCACGGGTCGGGCGCACCCGGGAGCTCATGGAAGGCCGCCTCTGTCGCGACATCGATGCCGCCGGCGAGTCGCTCGAAGGCTGCCCGGAGCGGACCCTTCCACCGGCCGTCGGCCGCGTCGGAGCACTCCGCGTACCAGCGCAACACCCCGTGATGGCAACTCCACGATGTCCGGTCGGCGATCCGGATCACCGGGTGCGGTTTGCCCGGCTCCTCGGCGATCGCATCGGCGAGCCGGACGACGTCGAAGCCGCGATCCGCCGACGCGGGTTCCGGGGCGACGAGGCGCTGGAGGAACAGGTCGCGGAACTGCTGGTGGTGACCGTAGAGCTCGCCGTCCGACGCGATCAGGGCGAGGGGCGGCTGGCC
>JANMPL010000222.1:0-9188 GCA_031369845.1 Chloroflexota bacterium | reverse complement strand
GACGTCGCGCAGGCCGTAGCGTGCCCAGACCTCCCGGATGGTCTCGACAACGAGCGTGAACACTCCCAAGACGAGGACGATCGGCACGTCCAGCGCGGTCCCCGCGAGGATCAGGAAGATCGCCCCAACCGCCTGACCCGTCATCGCGGTCTAGCGGTCGGGGAGGGGAGGGACCGGGACGGATTCGAGAATCGACGCCAGCGCCGACTCTGGCGTCGCGCCGCGGAGGCTGCGATCGAGGTCGACGACGAGCCGGTGAGCGAGCACGGCGTGGGCGACGCTCTTGACGTCGTCGGGCAGGACGAACGCGCGGCCCGAGAGGACGGCCGCGGCCTGGGCGACGCGGTAGAGCGCGACCGTGGCCCGAGGGCTCGCCCCCAGCTCGATGTCATCGTGCTCGCGTGTCGCCCGGATGAGCGCCACGAGATAGGCCTCCACCTCATCGCCGACACGAACCCGGCGGACCTCTTCGCGCAGGGCGAGCAGCCGCCCGGCGTCGGCGATTGGTGTGATCCGTTCGAGTGGCTCCGCATCGGCCTGGTGGCGCCGGGCGATCCGTCGTTCACCGGCCTCGTCCGGGGAGCCGACCTGGACCCGGACGAGGAACCGGTCGAGCTGGGCCTGGGGCAGGGTGAAGGTGCCCTCGAACTCGACCGGGTTCTGCGTCGCGAGCACGACGAACGGATCCGGCAGTGCGTGCGTCGTCCCCTCGATCGAGACCTGGCGTTCCTGCATCGCCTCGAGCAGCGCCGACTGGGTCCGGGGCGTCGCCCGGTTGATCTCGTCGACGAGGAGGATGTTCGTGAATAAGGGCCCGGCGACGAAGCGGAGGCCGCCGCCCTCGAAGATGCTCGACCCGGTCACATCGGTCGGCAGGAGGTCCGGCGTACCCTGGATCCGGCCGGTCCGGAGTTCGAGTGCCGGGGGGATGGCCCGAGCGAGTAGGGTCTTGCGGGTGCCCGGCACGTCCTCGACGAGGCGGTGGCGGTCGGCGTGCCGGGCGCGGGCAACGAACCGGAGGGCCTCGTCGGCGCCGACGACGGCCAGAGCCACCGCTTCCCGCAGGTCGTCCCACAGCCGCCCACCCGAGGCCACGACGCCCGGACGCGGTTCGACCTGGTCGCCGATCGCGAGCGCCTCGGCCTCGGCGTCCATCGGCGTCAGGGTTGGTTCGCGAGTCGCCGCAGGACCGCCGGCAGGATGCCCCCTTGCTCGTAGTAGCCGACGTCGATCGGTCCGTCGAGGCGCGCGATCGCCTCGAACCCGCGCTCCCTGCCACGCTCATCCCGCGTTTCGATCGTCAGCAGCTGGCGCGGACTGAGCCCTTCGGCAAGGCCGCGGATCGTGTACTCCTCGCGCCCGGTCAGGCCGAGCGACGCGGCGCTTTCGGCGGCCTGGAACTGGAGCGGCAGCACGCCCATGCCGACGAGGTTCGACCGGTGAATCCGCTCGTAGCTCTCTGCGAGAACGGCACGGACTCCGAGCAGCGCGGTGCCCTTGGCCGCCCAGTCCCGGGACGAGCCGGAGCCGTACTCCCGCCCCGCGATGACGAGGAGCGGGACGCCGTCGGCCCGGTAGCGCATCGCTGCGTCGTAGATGAACTGCTGCTCGCCGTCCGGGAGGTGGACCGTGAACGGGCCTTCGGTGCCCTCGACGAGGCCGTTGCGCAGCCGGATGTTGCCGAACGTCCCCCGCATCATCACCTCGTGGTGGCCGCGGCGGGCGCCGTACGAGTTGAACTCGAGCGGGCCGACACCGTGCTCCTGGAGCCACGCGCCTGCCGGTGACTTCGGCGAGATCGACCCGGCCGGCGAGATGTGGTCGGTCGTCACGGAGTCCCCGAGGACCGCAAGGACGCGCGCGTTCTCGATATCGGTGATTGGCGGCGCCTCGGCCGGGAGGCCCTCGAAGAACGGCGGCTTCGCGATGTACGTCGAGTCTGGATCCCAGGCGTAGCGGTCGCCGGACGGGATCGGCAGTGCGCGCCAGCGATCGTCGCCCTCGAACACGACCGCATAGGTCCGACGGAAGAGCTCGGGGCCGATCGATTCGCCGATCACCCGGCGGATCTCCTCGGGCTCCGGCCAGACGTCGGCGAGGTAAACATCGCGGCCGTCCGAGCCCGTGCCGAGTGGTTCGTGGAGGAGATCGATGTCGACCCGGCCGGCGAGCGCGAACGCGACCACGAGCGGCGGCGAGGCGAGGTAGCTGGCACGGGCGAGCGGGTGGATCCGGCCCTCGAAGTTCCGGTTGCCCGAAAGGACCGCCGCGACCACGAGGTCGTTCTCCTCGACCGCCTGCGCGACCGACGCGTCGAGCGGCCCCGAATTGCCGATGCACGTCGTGCAGCCGTAGCCCGCCAAGGCGAACCCGAGGGCCTCCAGCGGCGCCATCAGGCCTGCCGCCTCGAGGTAGCCGGTGACCGCCTTCGAGCCAGGCGCGAGGGACGTCTTGACCGTCGGGCCGACCGTCAGCCCGCGAGCAACGGCGTTCCGGGCGAGCAGGCCTGCCCCGACCATGACCGTGGGGTTCGAAGTGTTCGTGCATGACGTGATCGCCGCGATCGCCACCGAGCCACTTGCAATTGTCGCCTCGCGGTCGCCGACCGAGATCGTGATCGGCTTGTAGCTCCGCCGGTCGCCGCTGCCCGGGTCGGTGGCCGGCGCCGGTGGGGCCGGCGCTTCGTCCGTCGCATCGGCGGCGGCGAACGACGGCGGATCGCTCGCGGGGAACGACTCGGCTGACGACTCTTCAACCTGGCCGCCGTGGGGCCGGCGGCCCTCAACGCCGGCCTCGTCGAGCGCCTCCAGGCCGTTCGGAAAGTTCGTCTGGAAGTTCTCACGGAGGACGGTCAGCGGGACCCGATCCTGCGGCCGGCGCGGCCCGGCGACCGACGGATCGACCGATCCGAGGTCAAGCTCGAGGGCGGCGTCGAAATCGGGGCCCGTGCCGGGCTCGCGCCACAGGCCCTGGGCGCGGGCGTAGAGCTCGACAAGCGCGATTCGCTCCTCGCTCCGACCGGTGAGACGAAGGTAGGCGATCGTCTCGTCGTCGATCGGGAAGATCGTCGAGGTCGCACCGAACTCCGGGCTCATGTTGCTGATCGTCGCCCGGTCGGCGAGCGACAGGCCGGCGAGGCCGTCACCGGCAAACTCGACGAACGCCCCGACGACGCCGTACGAGCGGAGCATCTCGGTGACGACGAGGACGAGATCGGTCGCGGTAGAGCCGCGTGGCAGGGTGCCCGTGAGCCGGACACCGACGATCCGCGGCATCGGCTGGTAGAGCGGCTGCCCGAGCAAGACCGCCTCCGCCTCGATCCCACCGACGCCGTAGCCGAGGACGCCGAGGGCGTTGATCATCGTCGTGTGGGAATCGGTCCCGACGAGCGTGTCGGGATAGGCGATCCGGCCGGTTCCGCTGGGTGCCTCCACATCGGTGACTACCGTCGCGAGGAACTCGAGGTTCACCTGGTGCACGATCCCCGTCCCGGGCGGCACGACCCGCAGGTCACGGAACGCGGTCTGAGCCCAGCGCAGGAGCTGGTAGCGCTCGCCGTTCCGCTCGTACTCGCGCTCGACATTGAAGGCGAACGAACCGGGCGTTCCGAATCGGTCGACCTGGACCGAGTGATCGATGACGAGATCGGCCGGGACGAGCGGATTGACCCTGGCCGGGTCACCACCGAGGTCCGCCATAGCGTCGCGCATGACCGCGAGGTCGACGACAGCGGGCACGCCGGTGAAGTCCTGGAGGAGGACCCGCGCCGGCATGAACGGCACCTCGGCCTCCGCCGCAACGCCCGGCCGCCAAGCCGCCAGCGTCTCGACTTCCTCCGGGCGGACGATCCCGCGGCCGGCGTTGCGCAGAACGTTCTCGAGAAGAATCTTCAGCGTTACGGGCGCGGCCCGGAGGTCGATTCGATCGGCCAGGATGTCGAGTCGGTAGTAGTCGGGAAGCCCGGAGCCGAGGCTGGCCCGGGCGTCGAATGGATCGGGGCTCGGCACGCGTTCTCCGTCGCTGCGGTCGGTACACTCGTCGGGTGGAAGAGTACCGCGAGTGGGCCGTCTCTCGGTCTCAGCGCCGATGAAAGCGTGGAACGAGCCGGTACCGGACGAACCGGATCGCAATGGTGACGAGCCTGCGGGGGACCGTTCGGACCGCCCAGAGCGCTCGGAGACGATCAAGGCGATCGAAGAGGCGGGGATCGACCTCGATCCGTTGCCGCCGGGCCACCATCGCCACGGCGCCGAGATCCACGAGCACGACCACCCGCATCCCCACGTCCGAAGCGAGGGCGGCGAACCGCCGGTCATCGGGATCATCGGCGCGGGAGCCGTCGGGACGGCCCTCGGCGTCGCCCTGAGCCGCGCCGGCTGGCGAGTGCACGCGGTCGCCAGCCGCGACCCTGCCCGCCGGGAACGGTTCCGCAGCCTCGTCGAGGGCGCCCGCGCGTTCAGCGAGCCCACCGCTCTCGTCGAAGAGGTCGAGCTGATCATCATCGCCGTTCCGGACGACGCGGTCGCGGAGGTCGCGGCGGGGATCCGGATGTACGGCGGGCAGGCGATGGTCCACACGAGCGGCGTCCTCGGTCCGGACGTCCTCGCTCCGGCGATGGCGGCCGGGACGCAGATCGGGTCGTTCCATCCGCTCGTCGCATTCGCCGACACCGAGCGAGCAGTTGCCGCGCTTCATGGGGCGACGGTGGCGATCGAGGGCGACGACCAGCTCGCGGCACTCCTCGCCGAGATGGCCGAAGCACTCGGTGCCGTCCCGGTGCGGCTCGCGCCGGGCGCCAAGGCCGCCTACCACGCTGCCGCAGTGCTCGCGGCCGGGGGGTTCGTCGCGCTCCTCGACGCGATCGCGGAGCTAGGGCGGGTGGCGGGCCTCGACGAGGCGGGCGCGCTCGCGATCTACGGGCCGCTGATCGAGCAGACGCTGGGCAACGCCCGGGCGCTCGGGATCGAAGCGGCGCTCACGGGACCGATGACGCGCGGCGACCGGGGGACCCTCGATGCCCACCTCGCGGCCCTCCGCGCGCATGCCCCTGGCGTGCTCGACCTGTACGTGGCCGCGGCCGAACGCGAGATCGTCCTGGCCGAGGCCCGGGGCGCCCTGACACCGGAGGCTGCCAGGAACCTTCGATCGTCACTTGCAACGACGGTTTGACGCGGTACCATTGGCCCCGTGGAGGACAGCATCGCCGCGAAGTACGCGGCCCGCTCGGCGGCCCGATTCGTGCACCCGTCGTCGCGGGCGCGCGAGCGGCATCTCGGTCTTCGCGCAGCCGGCTCGTTCCAGGCCGCGACGACCCGCGCCACCGTCCTTCGCCGTCCTGACGGCAACGTGCTCGCCCGACTCCGCGGCGGCTGGCGCGCCTTCCGGGCGGCCCGCCCGCGACGGGCGACCGACGGGCGGCCGCGTCCTGCGATCGCGATGCACTGGGAGCGTTCCGGCCGGGCCGGGACGGACCACCGGTCCAGCGCCGCCATGGCGCCGTGGCGCGGCTGAGGACAACGACCGCCACTTCCGCCGGCGGGATCGTCGTTCGTTTTGAGGCTGGTGATCCGCATCTCGTGGTGGGCTCGCGTCGACGCGAGCGGGACATCGTCACCTGGACCCTGCCGAAAGGGACGCCCAACCCCGGCGAGACCCGCGAACAGACCGCGATCCGCGAGGTGGGCGAGGAGACCGGTCTCGAGGTCCGTATCACCGGTCCCCTTGATTCGATCGAGTACTGGTTCGTCCAGCGTGGCGTCCGGATCCACAAGACCGTTCACTATTTCCTGATGGAGCCGATCGGCGGCGACCTCGACCGCCACGATCACGAGTTCGAGGCCGTCCGCTGGATCAGCTTCGCCGACGCGCAGCACAGCCTCACATTCGAAACCGAGCGCGCGCTCGTCGCGCGAGCGGCCTCGCAGATCGCGGCAGGCCATGCCGGCCGACAGGATCCCGCGGGCCAGGGAGCGCCCGCCGGGCAGAGCGCCTGAGGTGACCAACGCCGTCGACCCGGCCGTTCACGTGACGCCGCTCCACGATCGTCACGTCGCCCTTGGGGCGAAGCTCATCGAATTCGGCGGCTGGCTGATGCCGCTCCAGTACGCCGGGATCCTCGAGGAGCACCGCGCCGTTCGCGAGCGCGCCGGCCTGTTCGACCTGTCCCACATGGGCGAGCTCTTCGTCGAGGGTTCGGACGCCGGCAATGCTCTCGCCTACGCCCTCGTCACCAATCCGCCCGCAATGAAGGAAGGGCGCGCCCACTACTCGATGATCTGTGCGGCGGACGGCGGGATCCTCGACGACCTCATCGTGTACCGGCTCGCGTTGGAGCGGTTCCTCGTCGTCGCGAACGCCGGCAATGCTCCCGCGGTCAGCGATGCGCTCGCCGAACGACTGACGAATTTCCGGGCGGTGCTCGACGATCGGTCGCTGGCGATGTCGCTGGTCGCGATCCAGGGTCCGCGTTCCGTCGACATCCTCGCCGCGGTCACCGACATCGACCTTGCCGCGCTGCGCTACTACGCGATAGCCGAGGGATCGGTCGCGGGCATCTCGTCGCTCGTCGCGCGGACCGGCTACACGGGCGAGGACGGTTTCGAGGTGTTCGTCGAGAACGCCCAGGCGCACGAGCTCTGGGATGCCCTGTCCGATGCAGGCTCCGGGCACGGCCTCGTGCCGGTCGGTCTCGGGGCTCGCGACACGCTCCGACTCGAGGCCGGCATGCCGCTCTACGGCAACGAACTCGACAGCGAGACGAACCCGTTCGAGGCCGGCCAGGGGCGGATCGTCAAGCTCGACAAGCCGGGCGACTTCATCGGCCGGGCGGCACTCGAGCGGGTAGCCCGTGACGGTCCCGCGAGGCAACTCGTCGGGCTCGCGATGCAGGGCCGGGGAATCGCGCGTCATGGCTATCCCGTGCACTCCGGATCGGGCCGGACCGGCGTCGTGACGAGCGGAACGCACTCGCCGACGCTCGGCAAGGCGATCGCGATGGCGTACGTCGCCCCGACGGATGCCGAGCCGGGTACGATAGTCGACGTGGAGATTCGCGATCAGCGAGTGGCCGCCGAAGTGGTCGGCCTGCCCTTCTACCGCCGAACCCCCGGACCGATGGCTAGCGCGGCGGCGCCGCGGTCCTCGGAGGGCACCGCGCCGAGTCGTTAGGGAGCTCGCCGCCGGCCGTCTGCCGCGCACCAAGGAGGTAATGCCGACGATGGTCCCGACGGATTTGCGCTACACAAAGGACCACGAGTGGGTCCGCGTCGAGGGCGACGAAGCCACGGTCGGCATCACGGAGTACGCGGCCGGTCAGCTTGGCGACATCGTCTTCGTCGAGTTGCCGGACGGGGGCCGCACCCTCGAGCAGTTCGCGACCTTCGGGGTCGTCGAGTCCGTCAAGGCCGTCAGCGATCTCTTCGCACCGGTGTCGGGTGAGGTCCTCGCGACCAACGACGCGCTGACGGGATCGCCGGAGCTCGTCAATGCCGATCCGTACGCCGGCGGGTGGATGATCCGGATCCGGCTGGCCAAGCCCGAGGAGGTGGACGACCTCCTCGACGCGGCGGCGTATGACGCGCTGATCGCGGCAGGCTAACGCGATGCCATACGGACCCCATACCGCCGACGACCGGGAGCGGATGCTCGTGGCGCTCGGCATCGACAGCGTGGACGAGCTGTTCGCGGACATTCCCGCGCCGCTGCGCGCGAGCCCTCTCGACCTACCGGAGCCCCAGCCGGAGCTCGAGCTCGCGGCCCGTCTCGAGGGCCTTGCCGCCAGGAACCGGACAGACCTTGCGTCGTTCCTCGGGGCGGGTGTCTATCGCCATTGGACACCGGCGGCGGTCGACCAGCTCCTCCTGCGAGGCGAGTGGTACACGGCCTACACGCCCTATCAGCCCGAGATCAGCCAGGGCACGCTCCAGAGCATCTACGAATACGAGTCGCTCATCGCCGAGCTGATGGATCTCGACGTGGTCTCCGCGTCGCACTACGACGGCGCTGCGGCCACAGCGGAAGCGGCGCTGATGGCGTGTCGAGCCACCCGCCGCGAGCGGGTCCTCGTTTCGCGCGCGGTCCACCCCCACTATCGACAGACTACCCAGGCCTATTTCGGGGGCGGCCTCGAGGTCGAGGAGATCCCCGTCGTTGCCGACGGACCGGAGGCCGGCACGACAGATCTCGCGGCGCTCGAACGGCTTCTCGCCGACTCGGACCGCCCAGTCGCGGGCGTCGTCGCCGGTCAGCCGAACTTCTTCGGGCTGCTCGAGCCGATGGCGGAGATCGGCCGCCTCGCCCACGCCGTCGGGGCCTTGTTCGTTGCCGTCGTCGAGCCGGTCTCGCTCGCGGTTCTGGCGCCACCCGGCGCGTACGGCGCCGATATCGCAGCCGGCGAGGGACAGCCCCTCGGTATTGCGCCCCAGTACGGCGGCCCGTATCTCGGCCTCCTCGCCTCGACCGACGCCCTCGTCCGCCAGATCCCTGGGCGGCTGGTCGGAATGACGACCGACCTCGATGGCAAGCGAGCCTTCGTCATGACGATGCGAGCCCGCGAACAGGACATCCGTCGGGACAAGGCGGCCAGCAACATCTGCACGAACCAGGCGCTCCTCGCGCTCGCCGCGAGCATCTACGTCTCGACGCTTGGCCCGCACGGGCTGCGTGACGTCGCGAGCCTCGGCGCCGCCCGCGCCGCCGAGCTCGAAGCTGCCCTCGCTGCGGTCGGGGTGGGCCGGCTTCATCCGGGGCCGTACCTCAATGAGTTCGCCATCCGCGTCCCGCGCGCAAGGAACGTCCACCGGCGGCTGCTCGACCGCGGCGTCCTCGCGGGCCTCGCCCTCGCCGACGTGGAACCCGACGACCCCACGCTCAAGGAGGCGCTCCTCGTGTGTGCCACGGAGGTGACCACGAGCGACGAGATCGAGCAGTTCGCGGCCGCCCTCGACGACATCCTGTCCGGCCGGCCGCCGATTGGAACCGAGGTAGGTGCCGGGACGGACGATCCGCGGGCGAGAGAACGAGCGGCACGCTCGACAACCCCGACCGGAGCCGCGCGATGAGCGTCGTCGGCGAGAGGCTGCAGCCCACGATCTTCGAGCGATCGCGACCGGGACGGGGCGGCGGCAAGATTCCCCACCCGCCCAAGGACGCCCTGGATCGGATTCCGGCGGCCGCTCGTCGGGCATCGC
>JANMPL010000221.1:0-4089 GCA_031369845.1 Chloroflexota bacterium | reverse complement strand
CCAGCGCGCTCTCGATCTCCGTCGTCGACAGGCGGTGACCGGAGACATTCATGACATCGTCGACCCGGCCGAGCAGCCACAGATAGCCGTCCGAGTCGCGTTTCGCCCCGTCGCCAGCGAAGTACATCCCGGGGAAGCGGCTCCAGTACGTCTGCTTGTACCGTTCCGGGTCGCCGTAGATCCCGCGCAGCATGGCCGGCCAGGGGCGCTTCAGGACCAGGTAACCGCCGCCGCCCGCCGGAACGCTGCGGCCCTCGCCGTCGACGACGTCCGCCTCGATGCCCGGGAACGGGAAGGTCGCCGAACCTGGCTTCGTGGTGGTGACGCCGGGCAGGGGCGTGATGAGGATCATCCCGGTCTCGGTCTGCCACCAGGTGTCAACGATCGGCGCTTTGCCGGCGCCGATGTTGTCGTGGTACCAGAGCCAGGCTTCCGGGTTGATCGGCTCGCCGACGGAGCCGAGGACCCGGAGCGACGACAGATCGTGCTTGGCGGGGAACGATTCGCCCTGCTTCATGAAGGCCCGGATCGCTGTCGGGGCGCAGTACAGGATCGAGACCTTGTAGTCCTCGATGATCTGCCACCAGCGGTCCCAGGCCGGCGTGTCCGGCGTTCCCTCGTACATGATTCCGGTCGCGGCGTTGGCCAGTGGCCCATACACGATGTAGCTGTGGCCGGTCACCCAGCCGATATCGGCGGCGCACCAGTACACGTCGTCCGGCTTGAGGTCGAAGATCATCTCGTGGGTGAAGGACGTGCCGACGAGGTAGCCGGCGCTCGTGTGGAGGATGCCCTTCGGCTTGGCCGTCGTGCCCGACGTGTAGAGCAGGTAGAGCATGTGCTCCGAGTCGACAGAGACAGGCGGGCAGTCGGCGGACTGGCGCTCGACGATCTCGTCCCACCAGACGTCGCGGCCCTCGGTCATCGTCACGGTCTCGGCCTTGTCGCCGATCCGGCGGGCGACGAGCACGTGCTCGACTGTCGGAGTCTCCTTGAGGGCCTCGTCGACGGCCGGCTTGAGCTCCGCCGGCTTGCCACGCCGCCAGCCGCCGTCGGCGGTGATGACGAGCTTCGCCTGCGAGTCGTTGATCCGGCCGGCCAGCGCCTCCGCGGAGAACCCGCCGAAGACGACCGTGTGCGGTGCCCCGAGCCGCGCGCATGCCAGCATCGCGATCGGCAGCTCCGGGATCATCGGCATGTAGATCGCGACGCGGTCGCCCTTCTCGATCCCGAGCTCCTTGAGCGCATTGGCGGTCTTCTGGACCTCGCGATGGAGATCGGCGTACGAGATCGTCCGGGTGTCGCCGGGCTCGCCGATCCAGTGGTAGGCGACCTTGCCGCCGAGGCCGTTCTCGACATGCCGGTCGACGCAGTTGTAGCTGACGTTCAGCTCGCCGCCGCCGAACCACTTGGCGAACGGCAGGTCCCACTCGAGCGTCGTGTCGAACGGCTTCGTCCAGCTGACCTTGTCGCGCGCGACGCGGGCCCAGAACGCCTCCGGATCGCGCTCCGCTTCCTCGTACAGAGCGGCCGTCGCATTGGCCTGTGCGACGAAGGCAGGGTCCGGCGGGAAGGAGCGACCTTCACCATACAGGGCTTCAATCTCGGGACGCTGCTCGACGTTCACGTGGGCTCACTCCTCGTCGTGCTTGGCTCGGCCATTCTACGCGGCAAGCGCCGAGGCGCCCGGGTCGAGGTTCCAGGCCGCGGCCCGCGCCGAACTGTTCCGATATCGCACGCCGCCGGGAATCACATTCATCCGCGCCGTCATTCCGATTCCGGAGTCCGGACTCGGAGCAACAGGTGGCGGACACATGACTTGGCGCGGCGTCCGGTTTCGGAGGAACGGCCGCACGAGGCTCGCGCGGCCGCGTCTCCTCCCCTAGTCGTCCTCGGTCAGGTCGTCCTCGGTCGGGCCGTTCGAGGGCAGGGTCGCTGTGCCTCCCTCGCCTGTGAACACGACCCGGTGTGGCCTCGGGATCTCGATGCCGTGCTCCGCGAACGCGGCGAGGAGGCGTTTGCGGAACTCGCCGGCTGCGGCCCACTGCTCCGGTGCCCGGACCGAGCCGAGGATCTTGAGCGTGATCCCCATCTCGTCGATCGACTCGACCCGCTCGACGCGCGGCAGTTCGAGGATCGCCAGCTTCCAGACGGGATCCGACGCCATCTCGCGGCCGACCTCGTCGACGACGGCGATCGCCTTGTCGATGTCGGTGCCGAACGCAACCATGACGTTCTGGTTGATCCGCGCCCAGGTCCGCGTCCGGTTGCTGGCCACCTTGATCTCACCGTTCGGGACCGTGTGGACGATCCCGTCGAGGTCCCGGAGCGTCGTCCGCCGGAGGCTGAAGTCCTCGACCGTGCCACTCACCCCGGCGATGGTCACGGTGTCGCCCTTGCTGAAGTGGTTCTCGACGAGGATCAGCGCCCCGTTGAGATAGTCGCGAACGAGGCTTTGTGCCCCGAACCCGACAGCGATCCCCACGACGCCGAGGCCCGCCACGGCCGGCCCGATATCAAGGTCGAACTCGCGGAGGATCATCAGCGCCGCGATGACGAAGACGAGGAAACCGATCACGTTGCCGCCGAGATTGTCGAGCGTGTCCATCCGCTTCCGGACCTCGATCGCCGACAGCTCCTGCGCGGTGCCTTCGGTCGCCTCGCGGTCCATAAGGGCCTTGATGATCCCGTGGATGGCCAGACGGGCGAGCCGGAGCGCGACGAACGCAACGACGAGGATCAGCAGGATGTGAAAGCCATCGCTGCGAAGCCACGGAGCGATCTCGTTCCAGGGCGGGTTGGAGAAGTCCATCACTACCTAGCCTAGCGACTGGCCAGGAGTCACGAGGACCAGGGGCACGCTGCGCGTCGATGTCGGCGGAAGCTCGTCGTCGGCCAGGCCACATCGTCGACGGCCGACTGAGCTCAGGACGCGGCGGCGACTCCCACCGGCAGTCCTGCGACCGCGGTGCCGACCGTCGCGCCGTTCGAGGGCCCCGGGCCTCCGAGTCGGATGGAGATGGCCGCGGCGGCTTCGCGGGCCTGTACCGCAAGCTCCGGGATCCGGCGGGGCGTGAGGCGGAACGCCGGGCCCCAGATGTCGACCGCGGCCACGACGTGGCCGCGCGCATCGTGGACCGGCGCCGACACCGCGTTGAGGCCCATCTCGTACTCGCCGAGGGCGGTCGCGTAGCCCCGGCGCCGGATCCGTGCCAACTCCTCGAGGAGCGGCTCGAGCTCCGTGATCGTCCGTTCCGTGTAGCTGACGAGGCCGCGTCGGACGATCCTCAGGACCTCCCGCTCCGCGAGCGCCGCCATGAGCACCTTCCCCGACGCCACGCAGTGGAGCGGCGTCGAGCGCCCGGTCCAGTCGCCGACCGCGATGAGGTTCGGGCCGTCCGCCTGGGCGACGGTGAGGAGCGCGTCGGCGTCGAGAATGCCGAGCCCGGTCGTCTCGTGGGTCAGCCGAGCGAGCCGCTCGAGTTCCGGCATGGAGATGCCCCGAAGGTCGAGCGTCCGCTCCGCCCGTTCAGCGAGCCGGATGACCACGAGCCCGAGCCGATACTTGCCGCTCTCCTCGTCCTGCTCCACCAGACCGCGCTTCTGGAGGGTGGCGAGGAGCCGTGACGCGGTCGACTTGTGGAGGCCGAGGCGGCGAGCGAGCTCCGTGACGCCGGCCTCGCCTTGACAGTCCCCGAGAGCCAGGAGGAGCGCGGCGGCGCGATCGACCGATCGGACTGCGTTGCCGTCAAGAACCATCGACGTGCCCCTTCCCGAACATGTCCTAGCCGGCGGTCGGGTGCGACTGGGCACCCTTGGTATCGACAGGCGCTGTCTTCCCGCGGGAGCGCTCCTCGAGTGCCGCGTCAAGCGAGTCGCTGAAGATCGAGATGATCCGGTCGTCGTAGTTGCCGTCGGTGTGGGCCTCGCACAGGAACCACGGCTCGCGCGAGTCCGGCTCCGGCATCGCCCCGCGAACCAGCATGTTCATGGCGATCGCGTCGTACAGGTCGTGATCGGAGGTCGCCCAGTCGCGATATTCGGTCGGCGCCTTCTCGGCGAAGTAGATCCCGAACATCGATGGGTGGC
>JANMPL010000213.1:0-7220 GCA_031369845.1 Chloroflexota bacterium | reverse complement strand
GTCGCCCTGAAGCTCCTGGCCCCGGAGCTGGCGGCCGACCCCGCGTTCCGCGAGCGGTTCATCGCCGAGTCCCGCCTGGCGGCGTCGCTCGACCATCCCCACATCGTCCCGATCTACGAGGCAGGCGAAACCGACGGCCGGCTGTTCCTCGCGATGCGCTACGTCGAGGGCGACGACCTGGGCGCGCTCATCGCCGCGGGTGGTTCCCTCGAGCCGACGCGGGCGGTCGGTCTCCTGGCCGGCATCGGGGCGGCGCTCGATGCCGCCCACGACCGGGGCCTCGTCCACCGCGACGTCAAGCCCGCCAACATCCTCGTCGCCGGCAGCGGTACTGGCCGCGGCGAGGAGCACGCCTATCTCGGCGACTTCGGCCTGACGAAGCTCCTCGGCTCCGATGCCGGCTTCACCCGGTCGGGCCAGCTCGTCGGCTCGGTCGACTACGTCGCACCCGAGCAGATCGAGGGCCGGCCGATCGATGGCCGGGTCGACGTCTACTCCCTCGCCTGCGTCCTCTACACCGCGCTCACCGGCCACCCGCCCTATCAGCGCGAGACCGACGTGGCGACCCTCTGGGCCCACGTCCAGGCCAGTCCACCCAGACCGTCCGACCACGATCCCGGCCTCGCCCGCTACGACCCGGTCATCGCCCGGGGCATGGCCAAGGATCCCGCCGACCGCCAGCCGACCGCGGGCGAGCTCATGCGCGACGCGCGGGACGCGACGGCGGGCGGCGATTCTCGACCGGGCGTCCCCGACGTCGGTCGTCCCGTCGCACCTCAACCGTCGGCCGCCGTCGCGCCGGCCATGCGCGACCTGCCGGCACAGATCTCCGAACTGATCGGCCGAGAACGCGAGCTGGCCGAGCTCGCAGATCTCCTATCGACCCATCGACTGATCACGATCACCGGGTCTGGCGGAAGCGGCAAGACGCGGCTCGCCCTGGAGCTCGGTTGGACGCCGCCCGACCCCACCGCGGACGTCTGGTTCATCGACCTCTCGTCGATCCGGGAGCCCGAGATGGTCCCGGCCGCAATCGCGTCGCGCCTTGGCATCACCGACGATGGCCAACGCGGGCCCGTGGAACGCCTCGAAGCACACCTCGCCGGTCGCAATGCACTCATCGTTCTCGACAACTTCGAGCAGATCCTCGACGCCGCGCCGGTCATCGCGGCCCTGCTGGCCAAGGCACCACGGCTGCGCATAGTGGCCACGAGCCGCGCGCCACTTCGCCTCCGCGGCGAGCGCGACTACCAGCTCGGCCCGTTGGCGCTCGCCGGCGCCGACCAACCGCTGGCGGCCATTGAGCAATCGGCCGCAGTTCAATTGTTCGTCGAACGAGCGCGCGACGCGGGTGCGACGATCTCCGTGGATCACTCCAACGGCCCGCTGCTGGCCGAGATCTGTCGCAAGCTCGACAGCCTGCCACTGGCGATCGAGCTCGCGGCCGCCCGCATTCGCGACCTCGACCTCGAAGCCATAGCCACGGGCCTTGACCGTCGCCTGGAGATGCTCACGGACGGCCCGAGAGACGCCGCAGATCGTCAGCGAACCGTGCGCTTGACGATCGACTGGAGCCATGAGCTCATCGAGCCAGCGGAGAAAGCACTCTTTCGCCGACTGTCCGCCTTCGCCGGCGGCTGCAGCGCCGAGGCGGCAGAGGCTGTGTGTGGGGAGGAGCTCGATGGCTCCGTGCCGGCGCTTCTCGGCGGGCTGATCGCGCAGAGCCTCCTTGTCCGCCGCCCCGCGATCGAAGGGTCGGATCAGCGGTACGCGATGCTCGAGACCATCCGGGAATACGCGGCCGAACGGCTCGAAGCGAGCGGCGACGGCGGGCCGACCAGGCGACGGCACGCCGAGTACTTTGCCTCGCTGGCAGAGCGTGCCGAAGCCGAGTCGCGCGGGCCCGATGCTGGGCTGTGGCGGCACCGCATTCGCTTGGAGCTCGAGAACATGCGGGTGGCCATCGGATGGGCGATCGAGGAGAACGCGCCGGAGGCTGGGCTGCGCACGGCCGCCGCTCTTCGCTCCTATTTGCTCGAAATCGGCTATCTGACTGAAGGGCGCGACTGGCTGTCACGTCTCCTCGAGCTGCCGGGCCCCAGGCCCGACCGCGTGCAAGCGAACGCCCTGAACGCCGCCGGCAACCTGGCCTGGTTCCAGGCCGACTTCGATAATGCCCGCGCCCACCACACAGCCAGCCTCGCGCTGAGGCGCGAGATCGGGGAGCCTGAACCGATCGCGGCCTCGCTCAGTAATCTCGCCGTCGTCTCCTGGCAGCTCGGGGACTATCGCGGCGCCCAAGTGCTGCTCGAGGACAGCCTCGCGAAGTCTCGCGAAGCCGGAGATGCATGGGGCGTCGCGGCGACCCTCGGCAATCTGGCAGACATCGCAATTTTCGAGCTGGACTTTGAGCGCGCCGAGACGCTGTACGAGGAAGCGCTCGCGGACTTTCGGGCACTCGGAGACGTCGGCAGCATCCCGAAGGTGTTGTCCAACCTGGGCGAGCTCGCGATCCACCGCGGGGAAGACGAAGCAGCCGCGGCGATCCTGGCCGAGGCCAGGACGCTGGCCGAAGAGGTCGAGGACGACGACCAGACCAATACCATCCGGATCAATCTTGGACGTCTCGCCGTCCGACGTGGCGACTCCGAGCAGGCCCGCAAGCTCCTCGCCGAGTCGCTCGAGTACAGCCAAACAGCCGGCGATGTTGTCCGGGTCGTCGAATGCCTCGAGCGGCTCGGCGAACTAGTGGGACGTGAGGGAGATCACGCCGCGGCGGCGCGAATCTGGGGATCGGCGGCGGCGTTGCGCCGGGACGTCGGCGCCGAGATGTACCCGGTCGACCGCGCCTGGTACGACAATGTCGTTGCCAGATCCCGAGCGATGATCGGCGAGTCCGCGTTCATGTCCGAGTGGACCGCCGGCGAGGGAGGCGACCACGTGGCGATCGCGGCTGCTCACCTTGTCATCGGGAATCCAGGCAGGCGCCAACCGATCGGGTGAGGCCGTCGCGGAGCGTCCGCTTCAACGACTGCCGGCGCGAACGGGACTGACGACCCGATCGGACCGGGCAGCGCCGCGGTCGAGCAGTATGGCGATGAGGAGGCCACCGGCGGCGAGGCCGATATCGGCCGGGTTGAGGACGACGCCCTTGTCGGCGAGGCCCCAGCGCAGGTCGATGAAGTCCGTGACGACCCCGAACGCTGCCCGATCGGCGATGTTGGCCAACCAGCCGCCGAGCAGCAGCCCGCCAGCCAGGCCAAGCAACGGCGTTTTCGGCAGTCGCGTGACCTGCCACAGGAAGATGCCGAGGAGGACGATCATCACGGGTCCGATCGCCTCCCCGGCGAGGAGCCCAAAGGCGCCGTCGCCGTTTTGGGTCCTCAGCAGACCGAGGGGTCCAGCGATCGTGACCCGATCGCAGAGACTGACCGGCGGTGCTGAACAGAGCGTCAGCTCGTGGCGGATGAACGCCTTCGCAAACTGATCCACCGCGATGACCGCGCTCGTGCTTGCGGCCAGGACGAATCCCGGCGCCCTTGTGACTTCCATTGTGGAACCGCCTACCAGCGGATCATGGGGGCCGCGGCGGCGGCGAACAGGAGGATCGGCAGCGCCGCGGCGGCGAGCCGGAGGACGAGAGCCTTCATGTCGGGTGCTCCTTCCTACCAGCTGATTCGGGGAGCCGCAGCCGCGGCAAACAGGAGGATCGGCAGCGCCAGCGCTGCGAGCCTGAGAACGAGTGCCTTCATGGCGATCCTTTCCGTGCGACGCCTTTGTGCGCCGCTGGACTGGTTCGACACCTGGGCGGCGCCGATGCCGTGACGATCGCCTGTCGACGGTCCCGCCGGCATCGGACGGCATCCCCAATCCGGCACGTGGACGATCCCCATCTCGCGCCGGGGCATACTGCGATGCATGCCCCTCGCTCCCGGCTCGACCCTCGCGGCCTATGCGACGAAACGCGAGATCGAAGTCCTCACGCTCGTGGGCCGGGGGCGGTCGGCCCGGGTTTTCGGACGCGAAGAAGCAGCGGGACCGTTGCCGGCCCCGCCGCTGATGGGAAGAGGGGAGAGCTACCAGCCGGCCTGGTAGAGCATCTTGTTGGGCGTGCCGGGAATGTTGCCGTAGACGATGCCACGGGTCGTGTAGCTGAGGATGTAGGTCACGAGGTCCGGTGATGCGACCTCGCCATAATCGCCTTTGATGAGGGCCGCGAGGCCCGTCGCGTGGGGCGTTGCCATCGACGTGCCGCTCATGATCGCCTCGCCGCCGCCGAGGCGGGCGCTGGCGATGATGACGCCTGGTCCGTGGAGGTCGACGCAGCCACCCCAGTTCGAGCTCGCTGCCTTCGTGTCCGTGTAGTCGACCGAGGCCACGGTGAGCGTGCCGGCCGCGCTCGCGGGCGAGTAGTTGCAGGCGTCCTGGTTGTCGTTGCCTGCGGCGACCGCCACGAAGACGCCTGACTTGGTCAGGTTCGCGACCGCCGTGTTGAGCGCCGCCGTCTTCGGGGCGCCGACGGACATGTTGGCGACCGCCGGCTTCACTGCGTTCAGGCGGACCCACTCGACTGCGGCAATCATCGTGTCGGTGTTGCCCTTGTTCAGGCAATTCAGGACGCGGATTCCAGCGAGCCGGACCTTCTTGGCGACGCCGTACTTCGCGCCGCCGACAGTGCCCGCGACGTGGGTGCCGTGGCCGTTGCAGTCCACGCCATTTCGTCCGTCGCCCACGCCGTCCCAGAGATTCGTGGCTCGCCCGCCGAAGTCCGGATGGGTCGTGTCGATGCCACTGTCGATGATGTAGGCCGTGACACCGGCACCGGTGCCCCAGTAGGTGTAGGTGAGCGAGCGAGGGTTGAAGCGCTGGTCGATCCGATCGAGACCCCACGGCTGGCCGCTCGCCGGGATGATCTGGGTGGCATCGCCCTCGATCTCGAAGTTGGGCTCGACGGCGATGACATGCGGGTGGCGGCGGAGCTTGTCGGCCTGCTTCTCGGTGAGCTTCGCCGAGAAACCGTTGAGGACCGCGGTGTAGACGAACTTCGGGTTCGCCCCGACTTCCTTAGCGATGCCCTTCGGTGCGTGGCCGTCCTCGACGGTGATGATGTACTCGCCCGGGACCTGCTTGCCGGCGGCGCCGGGACCCTGGTCCTTCTGGGACACTTTCGCCCCGTGCCCGGGTGCGGTCGGATGGCCCTTGCCGTCTGCAGCATTTGCGGCGGTCTGTTGCGCCGCCATGAGCGTGATCGCCAGCAGGGCGGATCCGAGAATCTTCGAGACCTTGAGCGTTGCCATGACGTGGAACTCCTCGTGGTGCGACAGGCTTGGTTGCCTTGCCACGAGACTCGCGGAATGATCGCGGGGCGGCCTCGGGAGACATCCCCATCTCTGCCAGAAGGTCATCCCTATTCACGCCGGCCTCTTTCCCGTTGCCCGCGGCCGGCTGCGGCGGCATAGTGGCCGCCATGACCCTCGCCCCCGGCTCGACCCTCGCGGCCTATGCCATCGAGCGGCTGCTGGGCCGCGGCGGGATGGGCGAGGTCTACCTCGCGACCCACGAGGGCCTCGGCCGCAGGGTCGCCCTGAAGCTCCTGGCCCCGGAGCTGGCGGCCGACCCCGCGTTCCGCGAGCGGTTCATCGCCGAGTCCCGCCTGGCGGCGTCGCTCGACCATCCCCACATCGTCCCGATCTACGAGGCAGGCGAGACCGACGGCCGGCTGTTCCTCGCGATGCGCTACGTCGAGGGCGACGACCTGGGCGCGCTCATCGCCGCGGCGGGCCCGCTCGAGCCCGGCCGGGCGGTCGGTCTCCTGGCCGGCATCGGCGCCGCCCTCGACGCCGCCCACGACCGGGGCCTCGTCCACCGCGACGTCAAGCCCGCCAACATCCTCGTCGCCCGGACGGCCCGGGGCGAGGAGCACGCCTATCTCGGCGACTTCGGCCTGACGAAGCTCCTGGGCTCCGATGCCGGCTTCACCCGGTCGGGCCAGCTCGTCGGCTCGGTCGACTACGTCGCACCGGAGCAGATCGAGGGCCGCCCGGTCGATCACCGGGTCGACGTCTACTCCCTCGCCTGCGTCCTCTATACCGCCCTCACCGGCAGGCCGCCGTATGCCCGCTAGACCGACGTGGCGACCCTCTGTGCCCACGTCCAGGCGGCCCCGCCCAAACCGTCGGAGCACGACCCCGCCCTCGCTCGCTACGACCCGGTCATCGCCCGGGGCATGGCCAAGGACCCGGCCGACCGCCACCCGACCGCGGGCGAGCTCATGCGCGATGCGAGCGAGGAGGGGGCGGGTAGCAGGGACGACGCAGTGCCCCTCCGCTCCGCCGCGAGCCCTCCCGGCACGGCACCGAACAACCTGCCCGTCCAACTCTCCAGCTTCGTCGGTCGGGCAACCGAGTTGAGGGACCTCGTACGCCTCCTGCCCGACACGAGGCTCATCACCCTGACCGGGCCCGGAGGCACCGGCAAGACGCGTCTGGCCATCCAGGCCGCGACCGAACTCACCCGCGCATTCCCGGGCGGTATCTACCTCGTCGAGCTCGCCTCGATCACCGACCCGACCCTCGCCCCGTCCCAGATCGCATCGATTCTGGGTGTCGCCGAGACCCCCGGGCAGTCAATCGAGGAGTCCCTTGCCGAATTCCTCGAGCCCAGGCACGTGCTCCTGGTGCTCGACAATCTCGAGCAGGTGCCGGGCATAGCGCCGTTCGTCGGTCGACTCCTCGCGCGCTGTGCCTCGCTCCACGTCCTGGCCACGAGTCGAGTCCCGCTCCACCTCCGGGGCGAGGAGGAGTACGCGGTCAGCCCGCTCGGTGTACCCGCTGCCGGCGCGCCGCAGACGGCCGAGCGCGTCGGGCAGAGCGATGCCGCGATGCTGTTCGCCGCTCGGGCCGCCGGCGTTCGGGCCGACTTCCGCCTCACCGACCAGAACGCGCCCGCGGTCGCCGCGATCTCGGTCCGCGTCGACGGGCTCCCCCTCGCGATCGAGCTCGCCGCCGCTCGGGTGAAGCTGTTGTCGCCTAGTCAGATCCTGTCGCGCCTGGACGACCGACTGGGCCTGTTGACCGGGGGGCCGCGCGACCTGCCCGAGCGCCAGCAGACGCTGCGGGCGACGATCGCGTGGAGCCACGACCTTCTCGACGAGCCCGAGCAGGTCCTGTTCCGGCGCCTGTCGGTCTTCGACGGCAGCTTGACGTTCGCGGCCGCCGAGG
>JANMPL010000174.1:0-4360 GCA_031369845.1 Chloroflexota bacterium | reverse complement strand
ACGACCCGCAGTGGCTCCTGAATGAGATCGAGCTCGTCCAGGTCAAGCTCCCGCCATGGACCGAGGGCTGCGACGCCGATCTCAAGAAGGTCGCCTGCGACTATCCGGCTTATACCCTGAACAAGATCGTCCGCACCGAGTGGAAGGACGCGGCCGGGGACGCCGCAACGTTCATCAAGAACTTCAATTGGAAGAACGCCGACCAGAACTCGGTCGCCGACGCAATCACCAACAAGAACATGAAGGAGCTCGACGCCGCCAAGGAGTGGATCGACGCCAATCCGCAGACCTGGCAGTCATGGATCCCGTGAGCCGCTGACGCGCACCTCTTGTGACATCGGCCGGCGGCTCGATCCGCCGGCCGATTCGATTCCCGCCCGTCGCAAATCGTCGCCGTCGGGCTCGCCGCTCACAAACGCTGATGGATCGTTGACACATCCATCACACTCTTGACGCACCGTCGCCGGAGCGCTGAAATGCCTTTGACCGGGACGTCCGGGATCCGGGCAATGTCACCCGCGCCGCCGAGAGAACCAACGCGATCGCCATAGGAGGAGATCAGATCGCGCAGGGCCGGCCGCTGCGGTGCTCATCCGAGACCCCCAGAAACTGGAGAACCACATTGATTACGAAACGCTCGCTGTTCCGAACGGTCGCGCCGTTCGCCGCGCTCGCCTTCGTCTTTTCGGCCTGCTCGAGCCCGGGTGCCACGGTGGCGCCATCGAAGTCGGCCGCCGCGCCGGCCTCGGCGCCGGCATCGCAGGCTGCCTCTGAGTCGGCTGCTGCCGGCGTGGACATGGCGAAGCTCGAGGCCGATGCCAAGGCCGAGGGCAGCCTCACAACAATCGCCTTGCCCCATGACTGGTGCAACTACGGCGAAGTCATCGAAAGCTTCAAGACGAAGTACGGCCTGACGGTCAACGAGCTCGACCCCGGCGTCAGCTCAGGCGTTGAGATCGAAGCCATCAAGGCCAACAAGGACAACCCCGGCCCGCAGGCGCCCGACGTAGTCGACGTCGGCTTCTCCTTTGGCGAAGACAACAAGGACATCTTCCAGCCCTACAAGGTCGCAACCTGGGACAGCATTCCCGAGGCTGCCAAGGATCCGGACGGCGCTTGGTGGGGCGACTACTACGGCGTGATGTCGTTCACGACGAACACCGCGATCCAGCCCAACCCGCCGAAGGACTGGTCGGACCTGCTGGACAGCAGGTTCAAGGGCCAGGTGGCGCTCGACGGCGACCCGCGTGCCTCCAACCAGGCCATCCAGGCGGTGTACGCCGCGGCACTCGCCAATGGTGGCTCGCTCGATAATGCGCAGCCGGGCCTCGACTTCTTCAAGACGGTGGTCGACGCCGGCAACTTCGTGCCGGTCGATGCCAACCCGGGGACCATCGTCCAGGGCGCCACGCCGGTCGCTCTCCGCTGGTCCTACAACGGCCTGTCGCATCGTGACTCGACGGCCGGCAACCCGACGATCGACGTGACAGTCCCGACCAGCGGCCGCTTCGGCGGCGTCTACGTCCAAGCCATCAGCAAGTACGCGCCCCATCCCAATGCTGCCAAGCTGTGGATGGAGTACCTGTATTCCGATGAGGGCCAGCTCCTCTGGCTCAAGGGCTACTGCAACCCGATCCGCTACGAGGACATGGTCAAGCGGGGCGTGGTTCCGGCGGAACTGGCAGCCAAGCTGCCCGACACGGCCGGCGCCGTCTTCCCGACGCCCGCCCAGCTCAAGGCGGCTACCGACCTCATCACCAAGGGATGGGACAAGACCGTCGGCGTCGACGTGATCGTGCCGAAGTAAGCCGATCCTCGGCAGCCGTCAGCCTGCGATGACGACCACCGAGCGGGCCGCGCCTCCGGCACGGCCCGCTCGACGCCGCTCCTGGGCCTGGCTGGGGCTCGTGCCATTCTTCCTGTTCGCCATCCTCTTCGTCGGCGCGCCGGTCACCTACCTCGTCATCGGCAGCTTCCAGAACAACGCGGGACAGACGACCCTCCAGAACTACGTCGATCTTGGGACGCCAACCGTCGCCAACGCCTTCCTCGTCAGCATCGAGGTCAGCCTCGTGACCGCGATCCTCGGCGGAATCTTCGGCTTCCTCCTCGCCTACGCCGTGATCCTGGGCGGCTTGCCTCGCTTCCTGCGCACTGCGCTGATGACCTTCAGCGGTGTCGCCTCGAACTTCGCGGGCGTGCCGCTGGCCCTGGCGTTCATCTTCACGCTTGGTCAGGTGGGGCTGATAACTGTCTTGCTGAAGAACATCGGCATCAACCCTTATGCCTCTGGCTTCACGATCTACAGCAAGTTCGGCGTCGAGCTCGTCTACCTCTACTTCCAGTTCCCGCTCATGGTCCTGATCATCGCGCCGGCCATCGACGGACTGCGTCCGGAGTGGCGTGAGGCGGCGGAGAACATGGGCGCCAGTCCGCGCCAGTACTGGCAGAGCGTGGCGCTGCCGATCCTCTTCCCGGCCATCCTGGGCACGATGATCCTGCTCTTCGGGAACGCCTTCGGCGCGCAGGCCACTGCCTACCAGCTGACCAGCGGCCTGATTCCGCTTGTGCCGCTCCTGATCGGCAACCAGATCTCCGGCGACGTACTTCACAATCCGGGCCTTGGTTATGCGATGGCCATGGGCATGGTCTTCATCATGGCGATCTCCATCGGCGTCTACACCGTCCTCCAGCGGCGTGCGGAGCGGTGGCGGCGATGAGGCGCCGGCGCGGCTCGATCGCGTGGTGGCTGGTGTTCGTGCTTGGCGTGCTGTATTTCTTCGTGCCGCTCGTAGCAACCCTCGACTTCTCGCTCAAGGCTCAGCCGGCGTTTGCCGCCTACGGCAACTCCCTGAAGGACCCGAAATTCCTGACGAGCCTGCTCTATTCGCTGATCGTCGGCGTACTGACGATCACCGCCAGCCTGGCGCTGATCGTGCCCACTGCCTACTGGGTGCACCTGCGGGTGCCGCGGGCACGGTCGATCGTCGAGTTCGTGACGCTGCTGCCGTTCGTCATCCCGGCCGTGGTCCTCGTCTTCGGCCTGATCCGGGTCTACAGCCGCCCACCCCTGCCGTTCACCCACACCGATCTGGGCAGCACCGCCTTGCTCGTCTTCGGCTACGTCGTCCTTTCTCTGCCCTACATGTATCGGGCGGTGGACACGGGCCTGCGCTCCATTGACGTCCGGAGCCTGACCGAGGCAGCCCAGAGCATGGGCGCCGGCTGGCTGACGATCCTCTGGCGGATCATCCTGCCCAACTTGCGCGTGGCGCTACTCAGCGGCGCATTCCTGACGCTGGCCATCGTCCTCGGCGAGTTCACGATCGCCAGTTTCCTCGCGCGGCCGGCGTTCGGGCCCTATCTGAACGTGCTCAGCCAGTCCAAGGCCTACGAGCCGGCAGCGGTCGCCCTGATCAGCTTTGGCCTCACGTGGCTCGCCATGATCGTCATCGCCATCCTCGGCCGCGATTCCCGGACCCGGATCGAGATTGGCGGTGCCCACTGATGAGCGAGGCAGGCATGGGGTTCCTGGAGCTGGTCCACGTCCAGAAGCGGTTCGGCGGCTTCTCGGCGGTCGAGGACTTCGAGCTATCCGCGGAGCGCGGGGAGTTCGTCTCCTTCCTCGGCCCGTCGGGCTGCGGCAAGACGACGACCCTGCGGATGATCGCCGGCTTCGAGTATCCCGACTCAGGCAGCATCAAGGTCGATGGCAACGAGATCACGAACCTGCCGCCCAACAAGCGCAATGTCGGCATGGTCTTTCAGTCGTACGCCCTCTTCCCGAACATGACCGTGGCGAACAACGTCGGCTTCGGGATGCGCGTCAAGAAGCGACCCAAGGACGCGATCAGGAAGCGGGTCGGCGAGCTGCTCGAGATGATCAACATGCCTGAGAAGGCTGACCGATACCCGTACCAGCTCTCGGGCGGTCAGCAGCAGCGAGTGGCATTGGCGAGGGCGCTGGCCGTAGAGCCGCAGGTGCTGCTGCTCGACGAACCACTCTCGGCGCTGGACGCGAAGATCCGCATCTCCCTTCGCAAGGAGATCCGCTCCATCCAGCGCCAGCTGGGCATCACAACGGTCTACGTGACCCACGACCAGGAAGAGGCGCTGTCACTGTCCGATCGCGTCGTGGTCATGAGCGAAGGCCGAATCGAGCAGATCGGGACGCCGGCCGAGATCTACAACTTCCCGGCGACGCCGTTCGTGGCGTCATTCGTCGGGACGCTCAATCTGCTCGCCGCGAACGCAGTGGAGGCCGGGACCGGTCGCCTCTCTGTCGACGGCCAGGAGGCTCGGGCGTCGAAGCCGAACACCGAGGGTCGCGACGGGTCGACCGTCACGCTCGCGATCCGCC
>JANMPL010000173.1:0-4574 GCA_031369845.1 Chloroflexota bacterium | reverse complement strand
CCGTTCGTCGGCCGCAAGCTCCGGCTCAAGATCCTCGAGGTCAACCGCAAGGCCAATCGACTGATCCTGTCCGAGAAGGTCGCCCTCTACGAGGAGCGCCGCGAGAAGCGCGACGAGCTCTTCAGCAGCCTGCAGGTCGGCCAGAAGGTCACCGGCACGGTGCGCTCGATCGCGCCGTTTGGCGTCTTCATCGATCTCGGTGGCATCGACGGCCTCGTCCACAAGAGCGAGCTCTCGTGGAACAAGGTCAACAACCCCGAATCCGGCTACAAGGTCGGTGAGGAAGTCGAGGCCGAGGTCATCGACATCAACCACGAGCGTGGCCGGATCAGCCTGTCCATTCGCCGCCTCCAGCCGGATCCGTGGCACTCGACGGTGGCCGACTTCAACGTCGGCGACGTCATCGACGGGACCGTGACGAAGCTCGTCAACTTCGGCGCCTTCGTTCGCGTTCGTGACGGGCTCGAGGGCCTGATCCACATCAGTGAGCTCTCGCACCAGCGGGTCGCCCACCCGGGCGATGTCGTTCACGAGGGCCAGGCGCTCAAGCTCAAGATCATTTCGCTCGACTCCGAGCGCCATCGCCTCGGGCTGAGCCTGAAACAGGCCGAGGAGGCGCCGGCTCGGCCGGCCCCGGAGCCCGGGCAGGCTAGTCCGGCAGGTCCCGCCGGACCGGCGGGTGCACGACCCGAGCGCCGGCCCCGGCCGGAGCGCGGCTACTCGCTGTCGGATGCCGTGCAGGAGCCCGAAGGCGGGATCGACAACACGCTGGCGGCAGCGTTCGCCCAAGTCCGCGATCAGCTGGCGGCTTCCGAGGAGGCCAGCTCGGGATCGTCGACCGGCGACGAGGCCGAGGCAACGGCCGCAGAGCCTGAGGCAACGGCCGCAGCCGCGGACGATGCCCCGGTCGCGGAAGTCGAGACCGAGGCCATCGCAGAAGCGACGGCCGAGCCCGCAGCGACGGCTGAGCCGGAGGTCACCGCTGAGGCGACCACTGCCGACACCGAAACCGAGACTGCTACAGCCGACGACGCGGCGCCTGCTGAAGCCGTAGCCGCCGACGATGGCGACTCCGGCGCCGACGCCACGAGCGCCGACGCCGTGACCGCGGTCGAGGCCGCGCCGGAGGCCGAAGCGGCCGACGTCGTCCCCGTACCGGAGGTCGAGGAGGCAGCAGAAGCCCCCGCGCCCGAGGCCGAAGTGGCCGCGCCCGAGGTCGAAGCCTCACCGGAGGCAGAAGCAGCGCCAGAAACCGAGGCCGAGGCGCCGCCGGCCGAAGCGCCGACCGCCGAAGCGGCCCCCGCAGCCGACGAGACCGAGACCGCCGACGTGCCAACAGCAGCCGCCGACGAGGCTGAAACGACGGCAACCCCCGACGAGGAGCCCGCCCCGGCCAAAGCCAAGGGCAAAGCCTCCGACTCCTGACCCACACCCGACGGGGGCACCCGCCGGGACCCACGCCAGACGACCCGCCCGAGGCGGGTCGTTTCGATTCCTTCACACGAATCGCCCCGCAATGCTGCATCTGGCTGGGGGCCGGCGACGAATCATGCTCAGACGGCATTTCTCGTCGGGCCGCCAGTCAGCCGAAAGACCCCGTTTGGGGAGGGCATTCCGGCTGGCTTGCGGAGGGGGATGAGCGTGCTAGCATGGCTCAAGCGTCACGGATCGACGCTCGCAAAGGAACAGGCGTTCGACTCGATGGATCGCTTCGACAAGTTCACAGACCGCGCTCGCAAGGTCCTGACATTGGCTCAGGATGAAGCGCAGCGCTTCAATCACAACTACATCGGCACGGAACACCTTCTCCTCGGCCTGGTCCGCGAGGGTGAAGGCGTCGCGGCACGCGTCCTCGAGAACATGAACGTCGAGCTCGCCAAGGTCAGGACCGCGGTCGAGTTCATTATCGGGCGAGGCGATCGACCGGTCGTCGGCGAGGTCGGCCTGACGCCGCGAGCGAAGCGAGTCATCGAGCTCGCGATCGACGAGGCGCGACGCCTCGGTCACAACTACATCGGGACTGAGCACCTGCTCCTCGGTCTCGTCCGCGAGGGAGAGGGGATCGCCGCCGGCGTCCTCGAGTCGCTCGGCGTCAACCTCGACAAGGTCCGCCACGAGGTCATCCGGGTCCTGTCACAGTCCTCGTCCTCGGGGCCCGCCCAGGAGACGAAGCGCGCTTCGAAGACGCCGACCGTCGACCAGCTCGGGATCAACCTCACGGAGGCCGCCCGGGCCGGCAAGCTCGATCCCGTCATCGGCCGCGAGAAGGAGATCGAGCGCGTCATCCAGATTCTGTCGCGCCGGACGAAGAACAACCCCGCGCTCATCGGTGAGCCCGGCGTCGGCAAGACCGCGATCGCCGAGGGCCTCGCCCACCGCATCGTCAACGGCGATGTTCCGGAGACGCTGCTCAACAAGCGTGTCCTGACCCTCGACATCGGGTCGCTCGTTGCCGGGACGAAGTACCGCGGCGAGTTCGAGGAGCGGCTCAAGAAGATCATCGAAGAGCTCCGCAACACGAACGACGCGGTCCTCTTCATCGACGAGCTGCACACGCTTGTCGGGGCAGGTGCCGCCGAGGGTGCCATCGACGCCGCGAATATCCTCAAGCCGCCGCTCGCCCGCGGCGAGCTCCAGTGCATCGGCGCGACGACCCTCGACGAATACCGCAAGTACATCGAGCGCGATGCCGCTCTCGAGCGCCGGTTCCAGCCGGTCATGGTCGAAGAGCCAACCATGGAGCAGTCGATCGACATCCTCATGGGGATCCGCGAGCGCTACGAACAGCACCACAAGGTCGCGATCACCGACGAGGCCGTGAAGGCCGCCGTCGACCTGTCGATCCGCTACATCACGGACCGCCACCTGCCTGACAAGGCGATCGACCTGATCGACGAGGCAGCCAGCCGCGTGCGTCTTCGCCACGCGTCCGCTCCGCCGGCCCTGCGCGAGGCCCAGAAGGACCTCGACCGGGTCACGAAGGAGAAGGACGCGGCGATCAACAACCAGGAATACGAGGAGGCCGCGCGCCTCCGCGAGGCCGAGGCCACGTCTCGCGAGAGCGTCGAGCGGCTCCGCGGCGAGTGGCAGGCGCAGGTCAGCAGCGACCAGCCGACGGTCGACGAGGAAGAGATCGCCCAGGTCGTCGCGATGTGGACCGGCATCCCGGTCACTCGCATCGCAGCCGAGGAGTCCGAGCGCCTGCTCAAGATGGAGGAGGTCCTCCACGGCCGTGTCATCGGCCAGCAGGAGGCGATCGAGGTCGTCGCCAAGGCCGTCCGGCGCGCCCGCGCCGGCCTCAAGGATCCGAAGCGCCCGATCGGCTCGTTCATCTTCCTTGGCCCCACCGGCGTCGGCAAGACCGAGCTCGCGAAGGCCCTCGCCGAGTTCATGTTCGGCAGCGAGGACGCGCTCATCAAGATCGACATGAGCGAGTTCATGGAGCGGCACAACGTCAGCCGTCTCGTCGGGGCGCCTCCCGGCTACGTCGGCTTTGACGAGGGCGGCCAGCTCACCGAGGCCGTCCGGCGCAAGAACTACTGCGTGATCCTGCTGGACGAGGTCGAGAAGGCCCATCCGGAGGTGTTCAACATCCTCCTTCAGATCCTCGAGGACGGGCACCTGTCGGACGCGAAGGGCCGGCGGGTCGACTTCCGGAACGCGATCATCATCATGACCTCGAACCTGGGCGCGAAGCAGCTCCAGTCAAACGCCAGCCTCGGCTTCCGGGCGATGGGTGACACCGACGCGGCGCGCGCGGAAACCTCCTACGAGATCATGAAGGAGAAGGTCGCCGCGGAGCTCAAGAACAACTTCCGGCCGGAGTTCCTCAACAGGATCGATGCCACCGTCGTCTTCCGGTCGCTGACGGTCGAGGAGATCGCCCAGATCGTCGACCTCATGCTCGCCCGCGTCCGCGACCAGCTTCGTGCCCAGCAGATGTACCTCGACGTCACCCAGGCGGCGAAGGAGCACATCATCAAGCTGGGCTACGACATCGCATACGGCGCCCGCCCGCTGCGTCGCGTCATCCAGAACATGATCGAGGACGTCCTGGCCGAGCACCTGCTGCTCGGCAAGTACGAGCCGGGCACGACGATCGTCGTCGACAAGGACCCGGAGGCAGGCCTCGACATCCACGCGGCCGAGAGCCCGGAGAGCCTGACCCCCGTCGAGGCCGGCTGATCGCCGCCGCCGCTTCGCAAGCCCTGGCGTGACCAAAGCCGCAGGTAAACCCCAGAGTCGTTACGTCTGCCAGTCGTGCGGAGAGTCGTTTCTCCGCTGGGAAGGCCAGTGTCGCGCTTGCGCCGCCTGGAACAGCCTCGTCGAGACGATGGTCCGCGAGCCCCGTCGGACTGCGGCCTCGTCAGGGCCCGCCGGCGGCTTCGCCCAGTCGACCGCGCTCGGGTCCGTCGCGGAGCCTGACGTCCCGCGCCGCCCGATCGGGATTGGCGAGCTCGATCGTGTCCTGGGGGGTGGCCTCGTCGAAGGATCCGTTGTGTTGGTTGGCGGCGAACCGGGGATCGGCAAATCGACGCTCCTGCTCCAGGCCGCCGCCGGCATCGCCGCCCTCG
>JANMPL010000123.1:0-14508 GCA_031369845.1 Chloroflexota bacterium | reverse complement strand
TGGCGGCCCGGCTCGCCCGCGACATCCCGGGCGCGTTCAAGCCGGACCAGTACTGGAACCCGGAGAACACCGCCGCCCACGAACGGACGACCGGCCCGGAGATCTGGGACCAGACCGACGGCCGGATCACCCATCTCATCGCGAGCGTCGGCACGGGCGGAACGATCTCGGGGGCGGCGCACTATCTCCGCGAGCAGAACCCGGCGGTCCGGATCATCGGCGCGGACCCCGAAGGCAGCGTGCTGAGCGGCGATACGGCCCGGCCATACCTGCAGGAGGGGATCGGCGAGGACTTCTTTCCCGGCACATACGACCCCGCTGTCGTCGACCGATGGGTCCGGGTCTCGGACCGGGATGCGTTTGCGATGGCTCGGCGCGTGACCCGCGAGGAGGGGATTCTCGCCGGAGAATCCACGGGAACGGCGGTCGTCGCAGCCCTCGACGAGGCGCGCCGCCTGCTCGCCGAGGAGCCCGATCGCGCGGCCGAGGCGATGCTGGTCGTGATCCTGCCCGACGGCGGCCGGAGCTACATGTCGAAGCTCTACAACGACGAGTGGATGCGGGCAAACGGCCTCTTGGCCACGACCGGCGCCGTGATCCGGATCGAGGAGCTCCTCGCCGGCCGCCAGCACGATCTCGATCGGCCGGCCCTCGTTCTTGCCCGCACGACCGAGCGGGTCGGCCAGGCGATCGAGAAACTCCAGGAGTACGGGATCAGCCAGATGCCGGTGTCGGAAGACGCCGATGGTGATGCCGTGGTTGGCATCGTCGGCTCGATCAACGAGAAGGGCCTCCTCGACCGGGCGTTTCGAGATCCCTCGGTGGTCGAGCGGACCGTTGGCGAGGTGATGGATGCGCCCCTGCCGCTCATGGACGCGTCTGCCACGCTGGATGACGCATTCGGGCTGCTGTCCGGCGGCGCCTCAGCGCTCGTCGCCGTACGCGGTGAGCGTCCAGCCGGCGTCGTGACGAAGCTGGACCTCCTCGAGTACCTCGCCCACTTGCCGCCGCGCCGCGACTGACGAGCGCGAGCGGCGAGCGCCGCGCCGACGCCTCAGACGGAGTCGGCCGTCCGCTGGGTCCGTCGTCGAAGGGAGCCAAGCCGCGGACGCGGCGCCTTCGCGAGGATCCAAGCAACCACGGAGATCCGCGGCGCTTCGGCGGGGAGCGGCGGGGCGTCCGGGCGGGCGTACATCGCCCGGCGTTCGGCCTCTCGTCGTGATTCGCCGTCGCGGGCGGCATCGAAAGCCTCGAAGATCACTGGATGGAAGCGCATCGCTGATTCCCTCGAGCAAGTCGGGCACTGGCGGCCCGTTGCATCGCAGACTCGCAGGGGAGCCGCAGCCTGGCATCGGGCAGACCTCTTATCGCGGCAGCGGTCGGGGCCTCATTCTTGGGCGGAGGCGCTACTGCGGATCGGCGATGATGCTCGGATGAAGGATCCGGAGCCGCAGTTCGACACCCTCGCCGTCCACGCCGGCGCCGAGCCCGATGAGCTGACCGGCGCCGTAGCGCCGCCGATCTACCAGACTTCGACCTACGCCCAGGAAGGTGTCGGGCGCCCGAAGGGCGGCTACGAGTACGCCCGATCCCAGAACCCGACTCGCGAACGGCTCGAACGGGCGGTCGCGGCGCTCGAGGGCGGCGCCCACGGGATCGCCTTCGCCAGCGGGTCCGCGGCGACGGCGGCGATCGCCCAGCTCGCGGGCCCCGGCGAGGAGATCGTGGTCGGGGACGACGTGTATGGCGGCACGTTCCGTTACTTCGAGCGCGTCCACCGCCCATCGGGCGTCGACGCCCACTACGCGGACCTGGCAGCAGGCCCTGACGCGCTCTGGGAGGAGCTCACGGGGCGCACCCGCCTCGTCTGGTTCGAGTCGCCAACCAACCCGTACCTGAAGGTCATCGATATCGCGGCGGTCGCGGAAACCGTTCGTGAGCGGGCTGCCCAGGCGGGCGACGTCGGGCCGCTGATCGTCGTCGACAACACGTTCGCTTCGCCGGCCATCCAGCGACCGCTCGCCCTAGGGGCCGACATCGTCTTCCACTCGGCGACGAAGTACCTCGCGGGCCACTCGGACACCGTCTGTGGCGTCGTTGTCACGAATGACGACGCGATCGCCGAGCGGCTGCGTTTCCTCCAGAACGCGATGGGGGCCGTGCCCGGGCCGTTCGACTGCTTCCTCGTCCTGCGCGGCCTGCGGACGCTCCATCTCCGGGTCGAGCGCCACTCGGCGAATGCCCTGGCCGTCGCCCAATTCCTGGCCGGCAGGGAGGACGTCGATCGGGTCATCTACCCGGGCCTCGCCGAGGGCAAACATGCGCATCCGGGGGCGGAGATCGCCGCTCGCCAGATGCGCTCGGGCGGCGGGATGGTCTCGTTCATTCCGTCGGCGCGTGGCGGAGTCTCGGCGGCGGGTCGCTCGATCGCGATCTGCGAGGCGACACGGCTCTTCACCCTGGCCGAGTCGCTCGGCGGCGTGGAGTCACTTATCGAGCTGCCGGCCGCGATGACCCACCTGTCGGTCGCCGGTTCGCCGCTCGAGGTGGACGACGCGCTCATTCGACTGTCAGTCGGCATCGAGGCCGCGGGTGACCTGATCGCGGATCTGAAGCGAGCCCTCGACACCGCCTGACGGCCACCACGGACCAGAAGTAGCGGCGCGCCATCCCTGGTCCGCCAGCCGGACCAAGCAGCGGGCCTCACCCTGATTCGGCCCTGATTCGAGCCCTCGTTCGCGCGTTGGTCCGCCAGCCGGACCAAGCGGCCGGCGGCACGGTCGTAAGGCGCCCAGCCGCGCGCTAAGCCACAAATAAGGCCCGCGTCGTCGATCGTCGGCCAGATCGTCCGATGTCCGGCCGGTATGCGCTCGACGACGATCCCTCCCATCGACGAGCGCGCTCGGCCAACAGGTCGGGGCACCACAGGAGGGCAACTGAAATGGATCCGCTGACGGCCTACGACGTGGCCAAGCTCCGCATGGCGGAGCGTCATGAAGAGGCGTCGCGCGAGCGGCTGGGCAAGCTGGCCCGCGCGACGGGAAGCGACGACGAGCAGGAGTCATCGGTCTGGCGACGCTGGACCCTTCGCCGACTCGTCGGCCGCATCACCCTGGCCACGGCCCGGGCCTGAACCCAATCAATCGCGCCGGCGGGCTTCGGTCCGCCGGCGCATCCGTTTCACGGCCGGGTCCAGACCGCGCCGGTCCGACAGGAGGACACGATGCATCCGCTCACCGCTTACCACCTCGGTGGGATCAGGGTTTCTGACCTTCGGGCCGAAGCCGATCGGGACCGTCTCGTCAGAGCGGCGCAGCCGCGTCCCGGCACCGATCGCGATGACGTCGTGCCGGTGCGCTGGGCTCTCCGTCGCCTGTTCGCGAAGCTCCATCTCGCAGGCTCGGGGGCCTGAATTCGTACCCGGCGGGGCGCCGCGGCCACACTGCGCCGGGCTCCCGCCGGGGATCGCCGACCCCACAACCTGGCCGAAAGTACGCTTGATGATTGCAACCTTTACCTCGCAAAGGTTGCGGGACGGATACGGCCGGGTGGGGTACCCTCTAGGCCAATACGACTGCGGAAGCCGACTCCTCACGGGTCCACACGGACACCGAGGTACGCGCGGCCGGTCGATCGACCGAGATCGCCCGCGCCCAGGAGTTGGAGCTCATGACCCAGTCCACCCGAACCGCAATGCCGGAAGTACGAGCAGTCACAGCCCTCGGCCGATCCCTCCAGGCGAATCTGTCCACGGCAGCCCTCTACGAGGTCGCGATCCGCGACACCGAGGGCCTGATCGCCGCCGACGGCCCCTTGGTCGTCCGCACCGGTAAGCACACTGGCCGCTCCCCGAAGGACAAGTTCGTCGTCCGAGAGGCCTCCTCCCAGGACAAGATCTGGTGGGGCGAGGTCAACCAGCCCATCTCGGAGGAGCACTACGACCGGCTGCGAGCGCGGCTCGTCGACTATCTCGCCAAGCGCGACCTCTTCGCCCAGGACTGCTTCATCGGGGCGCACCCCGATCACCGCCGCTCGCTCCGCGTCTACACCGAGACCGCCTGGGCGAGCATCTTCGCCCGAAACCTCTTCCGACGCCCGGCGGCGGAGGATCTCGCCTCATTCGAGCCGAACTTCACGATCATCAACGTGCCGTCCTTCAAGGCCGACCAGACGACCGAGGGCACCCGGACTGAGACCGCGATCCTCGTCCACCTCGGTCGTATGGAGGTCATCATCGTCGGCACCGAATATGCCGGCGAGATCAAGAAGTCGGCCTTCACGGTCATGAACTACCTGATGCCTGACGAGGGCGTGCTGCCGATGCACTCGGCGGTGAACGTCGGCGCCGAGGGCGACTCCGTCGTCTTCTTCGGCCTGTCGGGGACGGGCAAGACGACGCTCTCCGCGGACCCCGAACGAAGCCTTGTCGGCGATGACGAGCACGGCTGGGGCGACGACGGCGTCTTCAACTTCGAGGGCGGCTGCTACGCCAAGACGATCCGCCTGAGCCCAATGTATGAACCCGACATCTTCGCGACGACGAAGCGCTTCGGGACGATCCTCGAGAACGTCGAACTCGACGCGGTCACCCGCCAGCTCGACCTCGATTCGGACCGGATCACCGAGAACACCCGGGCCGCCTACCCGCTTGAGTTCATCGGCAACGCGGACCCGAGCGGGATCGCCGGGCAGCCCCGCAACGTCGTGCTCCTGACGGCCGACGCATTCGGCGTCCTGCCCCCGATTGCCAGGCTGACCCACGACCAGGCCGCGTATCACTTCATCAGCGGCTACACAGCGAAGCTGGCCGGAACCGAGGTCGGCATCAAGGAGCCGAAGGCGACGTTCTCGGCCTGCTTCGGGGCCCCATTCATGCCCCGCCATCCGGGCGAGTACGCGGCCATGCTGATCGAGCGGCTCGCGCGCTGGAACGTTCCGGTCTGGCTCGTCAACACGGGCTGGACGGGCGGGCCGTACGGCACCGGCGAGCGCATGAACATCGACCACACCCGGACGATGGTTCGAGCGGCCCTGAACGGTCTCCTCGACGGCGTTCCGACCCGGACGGACCCGATTTTCAACGTCGAAGTCCCGACGTCCGTGCCGGGCGTGCCATCGGAGGTCCTCGACCCGCGAGCGACCTGGCGGGACAAGGCCGCCTACGACGAGCAGGAGCACAAGCTCGCCCGGATGTTCGCCCAGAACTTCGCCGCCTACGCCGACGGCGTCCCGCCGAGCGTGCGAACCGCCGGTCCGACGGTCAGGGAAGACCGTGGACCGGACCTCGAGCTAGCCGAGCCCGGCGAGGGCTGAGTTTGAATCTGAATCCGCGACGGGGCGAATCGCTCCGGCGTCCTCGGCGAGACGATCGCGAGACGGTGTCGGACTAGCCTCGGCAGGCTGACGCGCAGTCCGCCCCTTCCCCAGACGGCGGCCGCGTCGCATACGGGAGGCGGTCACCATGGTGCGGAGCCCTTCGACAGCATCGCTGCGCCCAACGCCACTGGCGAATAAGCATGCAGGTGACCGTGCCAGAGGCAGACCGTCCCGCCGGGGGGCCGTCCTGTGGGCGATCATGCTCACGATCGGGCTGGCCCTGCCGGGCGCACAGGTCGCGCCTGTCGCGAACGCAAAGGACCCGACCAAGGTCGAGCCGCGTGTGCTGCCCGGGCCGAAGGTCACGCCGCGAAAGCCCGGAAAGATCAACCCGTACGCAACGACCCTGTCAGCAGAGGCCAGCCTCGCCACCATCCCGATTCCAATCGAGGACATCAGCCCGAGCAACTCCGACCTCGATGCAACCGATCCGAACGGGGCGTCGGGCGGTCGCGTGAACAACCTGGCGTCTGTCGCCGGGGACAACCAGATGTTCTACGCCGCCTCCGAGTGGGGCGGCCTGTACAAGAGCACGGACGGTGGGGACCACTGGTCCTTCCTGCCGGGCCATCTCCCCATGGTCACCTTCGACGTCGAGGTTGATCCTGGTAATACCGGCAACGTGTACGCGACCTCCTTCTACGACGGACGCATCAACAGCGTTTCCGGCATCCAGGTCAGTCATGACGCGGGCGTCACCTGGACGCATCCGCCGACGGCAACGCCACCGCTCGCCTACAACTGCGCTCAGGTGCGGAAAGACGAGCTGACGGCCTTCGGGATCGCCGTCCAACCCGACGTCACGCAGAACGTCTACATCGGGACCAACTGCGGTCTTGCGATCAGCACGAACGCCGGGAACACGTGGACCTTTGTCGACCCGACCCCGGCCACGACCGCGAGCGACATCTGGGACGTCGTCGTCCAGGCGGGCGGGATCATCGACATCTGCGGCGACGACCGTCACCGCCGCTCGGTGGATGGCGGGGTCACGTGGACCGGTGGGTCCGCCGGGCTGCCGGCGGGACAGTGCAGCATCGCGGCTTCGCCTGATGAATCGTATGTTCTGCTCGCGACCGCGGGCGGCAACATCTACGAGAGCGATGACGCCGGAGCGACCTGGTCGGCGCCCATCACGAACCCGGCCCCACAGGGACGGGTCCCCTTCGTGACGACCAACCAGCGGACCACCGGGTTCAGCCTGTGGTTCGGCGACACGAATGTCTACAGAGCCGACTGCACGACGCCGGCGGTGCCTGCCCCGGGCGCCCGGTGCCCGGCCTCCGCTTCGTGGGCCGGACCGTTCAGCAAGAGCGCGGGCAGCCACGCAGACCTCGGAGACATTGTCTTCGACGCTCAGGCGGCAAACGATGCCTGTCCCGTGGTCGTCTCGTCCGACGGCGGGATCTACCGCAACACCGACCTTGGTGCTGACTGCCAGAACCCGAACTGGGAGCAGCCCACCGTTTCGCCCCACGCCCTGTGGCTCTTCGGCATGGACGGCGCCAACCAGGCCGGAACGTCCACGGAGGACCTGTACTTCGGGCTCCAGGACGCAGGGTCCTGGGCAACGACGACTGCCGGCGCGGCCACGCCTACCTGGAGCAACAAGGATTGCTGCGACATCTTCGACGTGGTGGCCGATTCCAATCGTGTCGTCTACACGATGTGCTGCTTCACGCCCGCGCCCGCAACCCGGATGTTCGTCAGGAATGCGGGAATGGTTGGCGGTGGGCAGGTCAACACGGCCCCGCCCGGCGGCCTCCTGGGGTTCCGTCCAATCGACGCGACCGTACGAACCGCGGACAAGAAGTACGCCGTCGTCACCTCGAGTGGCGTCTATTTCACGGCCGACGTAACTGCCGGCCCGACTGTCTGGACGCAATTGGGGGCGGCCACTAGTCCGGCGAACGCCTGCGGCATCCAGGCAGCGGTTTCCGGCGCGACACCCACCTTCTATGTCCAGGCCGGCATCTGCAACGAGCGATCCATGGCGAATTCCGGCGACCAGCTGTGGAAATACAGCGGCACGGCCCCGGGCGGCACCTGGACGCGGATCGACAACACCGACGGGATCAGCGGCGGGTTCGGCATCTTCGCCGTCCACCGCGGCGACCCCAACCGGATCTATGCCTCGAACATGGCGCCGGGCGGTGCCCAGATGATCTTCTCGAACGACGGCGGGCTCAACTGGAATCCCGATCCGGAGCTCGACAGCTTCATGACCGGGAACGGCGTCTTCCGCTACCAGACGCAGCGCGGCGCCGGGAACTTCGCCAACTCCGGTCAGGGCTTCGTCGGCTATCCGCAGCCGACGCTCCTCGCCTTCGATCCCGAATCCTCCAACGTGCTGGTGGCGGGCGGGCGAGACTCGGGCGTCTTCCTGTCGACCAACGGGGGTGGCAGCTGGGGCCTCCTGACCGATCCGTTCACCTCGAACGTTTCGGGCATTCCCCACATCCCACGACCGTGGTTCGCCTACTTCGACCACGAGCCGGCGGGATCGGTGAAGATCTTCATCGGGACCCAGGGACGTGGCGTGTGGCGGCTGTCGCCACCATCGGCGGACGTATCGGTCACCAAGACCGATTCGCCTGACCCGGTCATCGCCGGCCAGCAGCTCTTCTACACGATCACCGCGACGAACAATGGGCCTGACGACGCCATCAACGTCCAGATCGTCGACACCCTGCCGCCCGAGGTGGACTACGTCACCGACGACCTCGGTGCATGCGCAGAGGCGCCTCCTGGCACCCTCACCTGCGACCTCGGCGATATCCCCAATGGCCAGAGCCGCACCATCGTCATCAAGGTGGCGGTCGACCCGTCTGCCGTCGCCGATCACGGCGCGCCCTTCGGGATGACCAACACCGTGACGGTTTCCTCGTCCGGCTCCATCGATCCCGACGAGAGCAACAACACTGCCCAGGCATCCACGATCGTCGAGGACTCGGCCGATCTCGTGGTGACCAAGATCTGCAAGCCTGATGGCCTGCTACCAGCGGGTCAGACCGGGACCTGCACGATCTTCGTCGACAATCTCGGACCCTCCGACGCGCGCGGCGTCGTGCTCGTCGACGTTCTCGCGGCGTCCGGGAGCTTCACGATCCTCGGCACAACCACGACCCAGGGGACATGCGCAGTCGTGAACAAGACGGTCACCTGCACCATCGGCGTTCTTGTCGCCGGCGGTCGGGTGATCATCACGGTCGACGTAAAGGCCAACGAGGCCACTGACATCAACGACGTCGCGACCGTGAGTGCCACGACGCCGGATCCCGTAACCTCGAACAACCGGGCGACCGGGTCGATCAGGGTCTCGGCGGTGGCCAATGTGGGCATCACCAAGTCCGACTCACCCGATCCCCTTAACAACGGCACGACCCTCACCTACACGCTGACGATCACCAACTCCGGACCATCCACGGCCGTGAACGTGATCGCCACGGATAACCTGCCGGCAGGGGTCAGCATCCTGTCTGTCACCTCGACCGGTGGCACCTGCAATGCCGGCGTCCCGGGCGACCCGTTCCTGCCCACGCGGTGCACGTTCGATTCGATCGCGCCGGCCGGCAGCGACACGATGACGATCGTCGTCAGGGTGGATCCGGGCCGTCTCAACCTGGCTCACAACGACGCCAGGGTCAGCGCCGACACGTTCGACCCGGACAACTCGAACAACTTCGCAACGACGGACACGACGATCGCGGTCAACGATCTCCAGATCGTCAAATCCAGCGACTTCGATGTCTACAAGCCGTCGTCCACGGTCCAGTACCGGATCACCGTGACGAACCACGGGCCGGCCGATGCCACGAACGTCGTGGTCACCGACAACCTGCCGGCCGTCAAGCAAGCCGTCTACCTGCTCGACACCGCCGCATGCACGAAGGCCGGACTGGTCCTCACCTGCAATCTCGGCACTATCGAAGGTGCGTCGAGCAAGACCTTCAGCGTCTATGTCCGCATCAAGGGCAGCAAGGGCGTTGTGACCAATAACGCAACTGTCACGAGCTCCGTCTTCGACTGGAAGCTCTCGAACAACTCCTCCACCCGGAACGTCCTGATCAAGGGAGGAGTGTGATCCGACTACCACCTGGAATCGGACCGAGAGGGGCGGCGGGAGCCGCCCCTCTCCCACGTTCTGGCCGGACTCAGGGGGATGGCGAGGACACGTAGTCGCCGATGCATGCGCCGGGAGTGAAGCGAGCTGTCTCGCTTGGCGCCCATCCGTCGGCGTGGAGGGTCAACACCCGCCAGAAGTGAACCGCCCCCGGCGAGACCCCGTCCCAAGCGAACGACGTCTGATCGGCAGAGAGAAGCGGACTGCTGTCGTACCGTCCGTCGTCGAAGAGCTCCGAGTAGATCGTGACGTCGATCCGTTGAGCCGTGCCGGGCTGTTTCGCCAGGACCCACTGCAGCTCAAGGGTCTCAGTGCGGGGCTCCGTCGCACTGCATCCCGATTTTGCCTGGAGGCCGCTCGCGGCCTGTGGACCACCCGCGGGCAGCACCGTCTCGTCCGGCGCTCCGGACGTCATTGGTGACGAGACCGGCGAGGACGCCGAGGGCGCCGCCGGGGGGGATGCCGTGACCGACGATGCCCCGGGCGACCGACTGGCCTCGTTGGTCGCAGGAGCGGAGCCGCTCCGGCATGCGGCCAGCAAAGCTGCCGCCGACACCATTGCGATCATTGCCCATCCGCGACGCACGAGAGACCCACCTCCGATTCGGAGGCAATGATACTCGCCGAGCGTCCCGAGGCGGCCGGGGACCCGGCGACGACTTCAGCTGCGTCGAGCGCCCAGCGTTTCGAAGGCCCCCGCCCCGAACAGGGCGACGATGCCGCCGCCGACGATCACCATGTTCCCGGCCACGAACAGGCCGAGGGCAACGAGGAGGACGCCCACGAAGAGAAGGGCTGCGACTGAATACATGTCCTGGACTCCAACGAGAGGTTGACCGTCAGATCGTCCGTCGCGATGCGCGAGTCCGCCACGGACGGATCGCCGCCCGCGCCACCGTCAAACGTCGCGTCCGGGGTGCGCAACGACCCGCCGTAGAATGACCTCCCACTCGAAACGAACCGAAAGGAGCTCCCCCCGCATGCCCCGCAACAAGGTCACCGTCATCGGCGCCGGCAACGTCGGCGCCACGACTGCTCAGCGAATCGCCGAGGCGGGGCTCGCCGACGTCGTCCTCGTCGACATCGTCGAAGGCCTGCCGCAGGGCAAGGGGCTTGACCTCGCCGAGGCGGCGCCGGTCGTCGGACACGACTCGCGCGTCGTGGGGACGAACGACTATGCGGACACGGCAGGGTCGGACATCGTCGTCGTCACGTCGGGCCTCGCGCGCCAGCCCGGGATGAGCCGCGACGATCTCCTGGCGAAGAATGCGGGGATCGTCCGGGCGGTCGTCGAGCAGGCGGCGAAGCACTCGCCCGAGGCGATCCTCATCATCGTCACGAACCCGCTTGACGCGATGTGTCACGTCGCGATGGCCGCGTCCGGCTTCCCCCGCGAACGGGTCCTCGGGATGGCCGGCGTCCTCGACTCGGCGCGGTTTCGAACGTTCATCGCCCAGGAGCTGGGCGTCTCGGTCGAGGACACTCATGCCTTCGTTCTCGGCGGCCATGGCGACACGATGGTCCCGCTGTCCCGCTACTCGACGGTCGCCGGCGTGCCGATCACGGAGTTGCTCCCGCCCGAGCGCGTCCGTGCGCTCGAGGAGCGGACGGCCAACGGCGGCGCGGAGGTCGTGGCACTCCTCAAGACTGGTTCTGCGTTCTACGCCCCCGCGGCGTCGACGTTCGAGATGGTCGAGTCGATCCTTCTCGATCGGAAGCGGGTCCTGCCGTGCGCGGTGCTTCTCAAGGGAGAGTTCGGCGCGCACGATCTGTTCGTCGGCGTGCCGATCGTCCTCGGCGCCGGCGGTATGGAGCGGATCTTCGAGATCAAGCTGACTGCCGATGAGCAGGCCGCCTTCGACGCGTCGGCAGCGGCGGTCAAAGAGCTCGTCGAAAAGCTCGACTGACCTCGAGGTCGCCCGGCCCGCATGCGCGGGCCCTCAATCATCGGTGTCCCGGCGCACCGGAATCCGTGCTCACCACGCTCGCGTGCAAGGCCGTTCTGGGACGTTCGTACTACAGTCTCCGTCCGGGGCTCACCGGGAGAGAGCCCAAGCCGTTCGATCACGGGAGGATCGTTCATCGTGCGTCGATTCAGGAGCGCCATCGCGTTCGCGGCGATCGCCGCCCTCATCGTTGCAGCGCCGGCCGGCGCCGCACCGAGAGCGGCTCGTGCGGGCAGCGACACGACAGTGAGCCGGCCCACCGTGGACAAGGCCTATGCCCTCGTCCAGTTGGCCGCGGCCCCGCTGTCGACTTACTCGAAGACGAAGCCCGCCGCGGGCAAGAAGATCAACCTTGCGAGCGCGACGACGAAGAGCTATCGGGCCCTTCTCGCGGCGCAGCGCAACGAGTTCAAGAAGTGGCTCCAGACAAATGCCCCGAAGGCGCGCGTGAGCGGCCAGTGGGATATCAGCCTCAACGCCGTCTCGGTCAAGCTCAATGGCACGACCCTCGCGACCCTGCGGACATCGCCGCTGGTCAAGCGAGCTGAATACGAGGGCCTGTACTACCCGACCGATGCCAACGATCCGGACCTCGGCATCATCGATGCCATGGCCGCCTGGTCGCACGGCGGTGGCGCGGCCAACGCCGGCAAGGGCGTCAGGGTCGCGATCGTCGACACGGGCATCGACCAGGACCATCCCTGCTTCGACGACGCCGGCTACACCGCGCCGGCCGGCTTCCCAAGGGGCCAGATCCAGTACACGAACAACAAGGTCATCGTGGCCAAGGTCTTCAACATGAAGGTCAACCAGAGCGGGTTCGACGCGAAGGCAGTGGAGTCGCACGGAACCCATGTCGCTGGCACGGTCGCCTGCAATCTCGACACCCCGGCGGTTGTCGACGGCGTTGACATCCCGTATGACGTCTCCGGCGTTGCCCCGGCGGCCTTCCTCGGCAACTACAACGTCTTCCCCGGCGACGTCGACAACGCCCGCTCGGAGGACATCCTCAACGCCCTCGACGCCGCCTACGCGGACGGCTTCGACGTCGCGAACATGAGCCTCGGTGGCGGGGCGCACGGGATTCAGGACCTGTTGACGGTCGCCGTCGACAACCTCGATGCCGCGAACATGGTCGTCGCGGTCGCGGCCGGCAACTCCGGTCCCGGCCATTTCACCGTCGAATCGCCCGGCTCCGCAGCGCGTGCGCTGACCGCCGGCGCGAGCACGGTCCCGCACTTCGTCGGCGCGCCGCTGACGGTCGGCGGCTCGACCTACGGCGTAGCTGCAGGCGAGTTCGCGACGGTCACGGCAGACCTGACGGCGCCACTTGGTGTCGTCCTTGCCGGGACGGCATTGAGCAATGCGTGCACCGCGGGAGCCCCCGGTGCCAACGGCGCGCCTGCCGCAGGCAGCCTCACCGGCAAGATCGCCCTGATCTCGCGCGGCGCGTGCACCTTCTCGGAGAAGATCCGCAACTCGCAGAACGCGGGCGCTATCGCTGCCGTCGTCGTCAACAACGTGGCCGGCGATCCGACCGCGATGGCCCTCGGCGGCATCGCCAACGAGCCGACGATCCCGGCCTACATGGCCGCCCTCATCGCCAAGCCGGCCCTCATGGCCGCCAACGGGGTGAGCGCGACCATCAGCGCCGCGAAGGCGTACTTCGCGACGACGAACGTCGACATCATGGCCGGCTTCAGCAGCCAGGGCCCGACGGACGTCGACTTCCGGGTCAAGCCGGATGTCGTCGCCCCGGGCGTCAACGTGCTGTCGTCGATCCCGGGCAATGAGTGGGCGTTCTTCCAGGGCACCTCGATGGCCACTCCGCACCTCGCGGGCTCCGCGGCCGTCGTCAAGTCGCAGCACCCTGATTGGCCCGCCTGGGCGATCCGCTCCGCGATCGTCAACACCGCCGAGACGGGTGTCCTCAAGGCCTACACCGACGGAACGACGATCGTCACCGACGTGAACATCGAGGGCGCTGGGCGGGAGAACCTGCTCAACGCCGTCAACGCGACGGTCGGCCTTTCGCCGGTCAGTGTCAGCTTCGGGGCCATCCCGTCGGGCGCCGGCCAGACCAAGTCGGTTGCCATCAGCCTGACCAACCTGTCCGCGACATCGGCGACCTGGTCGCTCGGCATCGCCGACACGACCGGTTCGGGCGTCTCGTACTCCCTGAGTGCGTCGAGCGTCACCGTCGCTGCGGGCGCCTCGGCGACCGTCAACGTCAGGCTGACGGCCACGAAGGGCGCCAGCGGCGGCGATCACCAGGCCTGGCTAACGGTGTCGAGCGGCGGGACGCTCGTTGCCCATGCAGCCGTCTACACCATCGTCAAGTAAACCGACAGGCCGGCTCCGCCAGACCTCCCCAGCACAGCCACGGAGGCCCGGGTACCCGCCCGGGCCTCTGCTCGTGACCGCCAAGGAGTGCGATGGTGCATGGTCGCACCACAAACGCGCCCCAGCCACAAGCCCTAATCGCGGTCGCGACGCTGCAAACGCATATCGTCAATTGACCCGGATATGCATCGGTCGTATCGTCGAGTCCACGCTTCGCCGGCCAGGGAACGGCCGGCGTACAAACGCCGTCGGTCGTGGGAGTGGCCGGCGCCCCATCGTCTGCCCACGAGGGAAGCTGTCTCGTCGCATCGGCCGCATTGATGTGCCCGCGCCTGCAACAGCGCCTCAAGAGGCATCTGGAGGATCAGGCATTGCCTGAAGGGAGGCTCATGGTTCGACGTCTCGCCGTGCTCGTCGCGGCGGCTCTCCTCATTTCGGCGGTTCTGCCCGGCTCGCTCGCTGCGGCCGATCCGAAAGGAACAAGACTCTCCAAGGAGGATCGCGCCCAGTTGGCCAAGGCGGCTGCGGCCGGCGACAAGACGATCACTGTCCTGATCGCCGCTCAGAAGGGTGCAAACAGCACCGTCGCGACCGGCATCACCGGCCTGGGCGGCAAGGTCCTGTATCGCGAGGATACGCTCGACTACATCCGGGCCTCTGTCCCGTCCGGCAAGGTCGAGGCCGCCGCGGCGCTGCAGGGCGTCCAGGCCCTCGATGTCG
>JANMPL010000108.1:0-4238 GCA_031369845.1 Chloroflexota bacterium | reverse complement strand
CTGACGATCAGCGGCCCGGGCGAGGAGTCGGGCACCTATGACTACTTCGTCGAGGCGATCGTCACGCCGATCGCGACCGCTCGCTCCAAGGACGCCAACACCCGCAAGGACTACCAGTCCTCGCCCAACGACAACGTGATCGTCCAGGGCATCGCCGGCGCCGCCGCGTCGCTTGGCTGGGTCGGCTACGCCTACGCCGAGGAGAACCTAGATAAGGTCAAGTTCATCCAGGTGTCGAAGGACCCGAATGGCACGTGCGTCGAGCCGACGAAGGAAACGATCGCCGACAACTCGTACCCGCTCTCACGCTCGCTCTACATCTACGTGAACAAGGCCAAGGCCGCCGATAACGCAGCTGTTGCCGCCTTCGTCGACTACTACCTCGCCGAGGGCACGGTCGCTGCCGCCAACTCGACCGTCGGCTACGTGGACCTCGCACCGGACGTGCTCGCCGAGAGCAAGTCCGCCTGGGAATCTCGCTAGCTCCTCCTCCAGTGACGGGTCGAGCCAGCTCGGAGGCTCGGCCCGTCACGCCATCCCGCCACGAAGAAGCCTAGGATCCGTCCATGCAGCCGACCGCATCCGCCCCATCGGCGTTCTCGCCGGCGGGGCTTCGTGGTAGCCCCGCCAGACGACGGCGCGAGCAGATCGTCAAGGTCGTCTTCCTCGCCGCCGCGCTCGTGTCAATCCTCATCAGCGTCCTCATCGTCTGGAGCCTCGTCGGCGGCGCGGTTGGCTTTCTCCAGAACGTCGTGTTCGCCCAGCTCGCCGAGAATGGCTGGTATCCGCGTCGCGACGAGTTCGGCCTGCTGACGCTGATCGTCGGGTCGCTGCTCGTCACCGGGATCGCCTTGGTGGTGGCGGTTCCGGTCGGGCTCCTCACCGCGATCTACCTCGCGGAGTACGCCAACAGCCGGGCCCGCAAGATCATCAAGCCGGTGCTGGAGATCCTCGCCGGCGTCCCGAGCGTCGTCCTCGGCTTCTTCGCCCTGACGTGGATCAGCCCGGTGATCGTCCAGCGGCTTAATCCCTCGTCATCCGACTTCAACCTGGCGGCCGCTGGCATCGGCGTCGGGATTCTCACGATCCCGCTCATCGCCTCGATCTCGGAGGATTCGATGCGGGCCGTCCCGCGGTCGCTGCGCGAGGCGTCGTACGGCCTCGGCGCCCGCCGGATCACAACGAGCCTCCGGATCGTGGTCCCGGCCGCGCTGTCGGGCATCGTGGCCGCGATCATCCTCGGCGTCTCCCGGGCCATCGGCGAGACCATGGTCGTGGCCGTCGCCTCGGGCGGCTCGGGCGGCGCACAGTTCACGGCCGACCCCTTCCAGCCGGGCCAGACGATCACCGCCGCGATGGCATCACTCGCAACCGGGACGGACCAGGTCGTCGGCAGCGATGCCGCGTTCCAGAGCCTGTTCTTCCTCGGCCTGATGCTGTTCGTCGTGACGTTCGCCCTCAATCAGTTCGGCGACTACTTCGTCCGCCGAACCCGGCTCCAGTACTGAGGCCGGGACGATGAACGTAGCTGTCCCGGCCGTGGGCCCGACAGAACTGCGCCGATCCGGCACCGACTGGAGGGGGTTCGCCTTCCACGCCATCCTGCTGCTGGCCCTGCTGTTCTCGTTGCTGATCCTGTTCACGCTGATCGGCGACCTCGTGAGCCGCGGCCTGCCGACGCTGCTCGAACGCGGCCCGACCTTCCTGACGAGCCCGACCTCCAGCCAGGCGGCGCGGGCAGGCGTTTCCCAGGGCATCTTCGGGACGGTGCTGATGGCGGTGTTCGTCGCGCTCTTCGCGTTTCCGATCGGGATCATGACGGCGATCTATCTCGAGGAATACGCGCCGGACAATCGCCTGACCAGGTTCATCAACGTGAACATCCGCAACCTCGCCGGCGTTCCGTCGGTCGTCTACGGGCTCCTCGGGCTGTCGATCTTCGTCATCGGGCTCGCGCCACTGACCGGCGGGCGAACGATGATCGCCGGTGGGATCACGCTGGCCGTGCTCGTCCTGCCAATCGTCATCATCACCTCGTCCGAAGCGATCCGGGCCGTGCCCAGAGCCCTGCGCGAGGCGGGCTACGGCGTCGGTGCGTCGCGCTGGGAAGTCACCCGCCTCCTGGTTCTGCCCGCCGCCGCGCCCGGGATCCTCACCGGAACGGTGCTGTCCCTGTCTCGGGCGCTCGGCGAGACGGCGCCGTTGATCCTCGCTGGTGCCGTGCTCGGCGGTTTCTCGAGCGGCAACAAGAGCGTCCTCGAGCAGATCTTCGGCCGCTATACGGTCCTGCCGGTGACGGTCTTCGACTGGGCCCGCAAGCCGCAGGCAGACTTCCGCGAACTGACGGCCGCTGCAATCGTCGTCCTGCTTGCTGTCACGCTGTTGGCCAACGCAATTGCAATCATTCTTCGCAGCCGAACGGAGCGAACGTGGTAATGAGCCCCGAGGCTCAGGATGGAGACCCGATGCCCGCGACCATGACCGCGCCTCCCGCGACCGAAGGCGAAGGCCACGCCGTGAATCTCAAGATCGCGACCGTCGATCGACCGGCCACCGAGGCCAGCGGCGAGCCCGCGGTCGATCTTCGCGGCGTCTCCGTCTATTACGGTGCTTTCCGGGCGGTCAAGGACATCACGTTCGACGTTCGGGCCAATGCGATCACCGCCCTGATCGGGCCGTCGGGCAGCGGCAAATCCACGCTCCTGCGCGCGATCAACCGGATGAACGACCTCATCCCCGGTACGAGGATGGACGGCGAGATCCTCTACCACGGGCAGAACCTGTACAGCCAGGACGTCGACCCGGTCGAGGTTCGCCGCCGGATCGGGATGGTCTTCCAGAAGGCGAACCCGTTCCCGAAGTCGATCTACGACAACGTCGCCTTCGGGCCGCGCGTCAACGGCGTCAAGGGCAATCTCGACGCGCTCGTCGAGCAGAGCCTGCGGCGAGCCGCCCTCTGGGATGAGGTCAAGGACAAGCTCAAGCAATCGGGGACGGCGTTGTCCGGCGGCCAGCAACAGCGCCTCTGCATCGCCCGGGCGATCGCCGTGGAGCCCGAAATCATCCTCATGGACGAGCCCGCCTCCGCGCTCGACCCGCGCTCGACCCTCCAGATCGAGGAGCTGATGGCCGACCTGCGCAAGCGCTACACGATCATCATCGTGACCCACAACATGCAGCAGGCGGCGCGGGCCTCCGACTTCACCGTGTTCATGAACATGGGCGAGGATCGGGCGGGCTACATCGTCGAGCGAAACCGTACGATCGAGATCTTCACGAATCCCAAGAACCAGCTCACCGAGGACTACGTCTCGGGCCGGTTCGGCTGAGCAGGGGGAATGAACCGATGACACAGCACGACCTCCCCAAGGACGAGCCACTGACCCGCCAGATCTCCGAGATCATGCGCGAGGCCGAGACGGAGCTCCTCGGGGTGGTGTCGGCGGATCCCGCCGCCCATCCGGCGCGGGTCGCCCTCGACCAGGAGATGCGCGAGATCAAGGACAACGTGCTCCGGATGGGCTCGGCCGTCGAGGACGCGATCCGGGCGGCCATACATGCGCTCATCGATCACGACGCGGCGGCGGCGACGGCGGTCATCGTCAACGATCGCCAGATCAACGAGATGCAGCGCGAGGTCTCGACGCTCATCACTCGGGCGATTGCCACCCAGTCGCCTGTCGCCCGCGACCTGCGCTTCCTGCTGTCACTCGATCACGTGTCGTACGAGCTCGAGCGGATGGGCGATCACGCGGGATCGGTCGCCAAGCAGGTCCGGAAGCTGGCGCCGTTCCCGCCGCTCAAGAAGTATGTCGACCTGCCGGCGATGGGCGAGCTCGCGGCCGGCCTCGTCGGCGACATCCTGCGAGCGCTCGTCGACGTCGACGTCAACGCTGCCCGCGCGGTCGCGGCCCGCGACGACGAGATCGACGACCTCTACCACAAGACATTCGATGAGGTCGTCGAGCTCATGCGAGCCGATCCGGGCAACGTCGAGCGTGGGACCCGGATCCTGTTCGCCGCCCACTACATCGAGCGGATCGGCGACCGGGTGACGAACATCGCCGAGGACGTCGTCTTCCTCGCATCGGGCGAGATCGAGGACCTCAATCCGTGACAGCGCCGATCCGCGTCCTCGTGATCTGCACCGGCAATTCCGCCCGCAGCCTCATGGCCGAAGCGCTCCTCCGCAAGCACGGCGGTGCGGACTTCGACGTCTTCTCGGCGGGGACGGAGCC
>JANMPL010000038.1:0-5321 GCA_031369845.1 Chloroflexota bacterium | reverse complement strand
TCCGGAACGACTCCACGTAGGTGTGTTCGATCTCGCCGATCTCGCGACAGAGCGCGCCGAGCGTCGCACTTTCGCCTCCGACCCGAAAGGCAAGGTCGTCGTCCGTGAGAATCGCCACCAGCTCGTCGCGCAGCGCCTGGTACTCGCCGAAATACGTGGCCGGCATGTGAACCTGGACGATGGAGTTCATCCGCGCCTCGGCATCCTCCGCAGTCCTGGTGCCCCCAAGGGGGCTCGGGGACCCGCCCGCTGTCTGACGAGGGGGCTGACGATCCGCTTGCATGGTACGTCGCGTGATGCGGCCGCAGGCGCTGCTAAAGGAGATCTACCCAGGTTCGCCCACGGCGGCGACTGGGCGCCCACGTGGCGCGGTCAGCCAGCGGCTGGCCACATGCGCCACTCGGCCCCGACAACGTGAAGAGGCCCCGGACTGTTCGGGGCCTCATGGCGATGGACCGAGTGGCGACCTATTCCGTCGCACTCTCTGCCACTGCGGCAGGCGCCGAGTTGGTGCTCTTGCGCTTTGCTCGCTCGGGTTCGGCGGGAGCTGCCGCCTCGGGAGCCGGCGCGGCCGGAGCCTCCGGTTCGCTCGCGGCACCGGCCTCGGCCGCCTTGCGAGCCTTGGCGTCCCGAGCCAGGCCAGCCGTGTACTGGTTCCAGTGGGCCTTGCACATTCGACCGAGCCCGTCCTTCTGGCGCGCTGTAGTGGCCTGTGGTCGATCGCCGAGAAGACCGGGCAGACGTCCTCGCAGGAGGCCGGTCCGACGTCGGTGAAACCGGCCGAGGAAGCCTGGGACAAACGCGTCGGTGAACGCGCTCGCACGCTTGCCGATGACGCACGGATCTCGGCCTTCGATCGGCTCGGCGAAAACTCACGCGCCCTGGCGATCCTGGAACGCAGGCTGGGGACGAAGGCCAAGTAAGGTGGCTCAGTTGCCCCAAAGATGGATGGTCCGATTCCCGGCCTCGTCCCAGGTCGCGCCACCCGACAGCACATAGCAGCCGTTTGCGACGTGCTGCTGCCACCTTGCTGCCTCGGCCTCGTCGCCGGGGATGGAGAGGGGGCGGTCCCCCGTGCTGATCGCGACGTCGTCCACGCCGACGCTCGCGAGGCCCGAGCGGACGAATTCGATCGCCGCGTCCTTGCCAAGGCAGCGGGCCAGAAGCTCTGCCTGGAGCGCCTCGAACATCGCCATGGATGTGCGCGAAACGCCCGGCATCAGCAGGACAGCGTGGTGCTCCGAATCGACCGCCGCGGCGACGCAGACATCGTCGCGAACGGGCGCCGTGCGCTCGATGTCCCAGCCCTCGTAGCCCAGGGGCTCGAACAGCGCGCGAATCTTCACCTCCGCTTCGGCGGGCTGGAGGCAATCTTCCGCATCGAGCAGCTGCGCAATCGCTGCCTCGAGTGCGGGCTCTGGCTGGACTGGGAACATGAGGCGCCCCCCGGTCGCCACCCCGGTCCCGATGACCAGGGCCGCCGCCGCCGCAAGCAGCACGAGACGACGCCTCGCCTTCGACCTGCCACGCAGACTCGGTGTGGCCACAACGTCCGGGCGTAGCCTGGGAGCGGCAATCGACGGTGGAGGAATGGCCGCGTCGAGCGAGCTCAGTTGCACGCTCAGTCGCTCGTCAAAGGTGGTCATGACTCATCTCCCAGCAATGCGCGGAGGCGATCCTTCGATCGCGAAAGCCAGCTCGACACCGTCCCCGTTCGGACACCGAGAATCGAGGCGATCTCGGCGTGCGTGTAACCGTCGAGCGTGTTGAGGATCAGGGCTGCCCGTTGCTGTGGCTCAAGCTGAGCCAGCGCCAGCCAGAGGTCAGGCTGGGACGCCATCGCCCACTCGGGCTCGCCTTCGCCGGAGAGCGGCACGAGACGCCTGCGTCGGCGCAGCTCGTTGAAGGCGAGTCGCAGGCCGATCGTGTAGAGCCAGCCGCGCGGGTTCCCGCCATGGAAGCGGTCGCGCTGTTCCAGTGCCCGTGCAAATGCCGCCTGAGCCATGTCCTGCGCCCCATCTGCGTCGCGTAGGACCAGGGTCAGTCGGCGGACAAGGAGTGGATAGGACGCGACCAGTTCGGCTTCGAAGTCGAGTCCGACCGGGACGGTTCGGGCGATTTCCATTCACCCTCCTTCATCCCTATAACACCCGAGGAAGGCGAATCCTTGCGCGGTGCGAACCACTGCCCTCGCGGCGGACCGAGCCAATGAGCCGGGCGCCGCCTAGCTTCCAGTCGCGACCTGGGGCAGAGCGCGCGGCCACACTATGACGAGATCGTGCCCGGGTGGATACGGTCTCAGCTCATATCGGACTCTTCGACCACCCCAGCGGATCGCGAAGCAGATGCTCCAGCCTGCCTCGCGACAAGCCGCAAACATCTCCCGCAGACAATGGTTTACGTCATGCCCAAGCTCGTCACAACTCCTACCCGTGGTGAGTTCGCGCGTTACCTGGAGGACTATCCAGCGACCCTTGATGTTTGGCGGGCCGGGGAGGAGCGGTTCTATCAGTTCCTGGCATCCCTAAACGTGCACCCGGTGGCCAAGCAGCGCGATCTGGCTGAGCGCGTTGGCCCGCACGTCGCGACGATGTTGTTACACGCAGCTCACCACAACCAGGTCGGGATCACCGTAGCGTGGGCGGTCCAACACATGCGCGGTCGGCCGAGGGACGCAGATCCTCCGTTTGAGGAATTTGAGCGCGCATTCGACCTCGCCGGCGTCTATTGGTCGCTCAAGAATGCGATGGCTGACGTTTACGCGGGGACGCGCGGTTTCGAAGCGAAGGGTCGGAGGATCCGGATTCCGTACATCGGGAACGCCATCTTTGAGACGACAGATCGTCTCATCGAAACCATCGAGGGCGTGCGCTCGATGCCCGAGGGCCCGCCAGCAGAGTTCGAGCAGCTACGACGCTGGGAACAAACCGCCGGCGCAGAGCGATCGTGGGATGCCGTGCCGCTCGCTATGCGCGAGGAGCTCCGCGCCTTCGCCCGGTCGATCGCAGGCCGGCAGGAGTCGTACATTGACCCCGCGCTGGATGTTGGCGGTTTCACGATGGGAGAGGCGGAGCGGGTTCTGGTCGAGTTGTTCGCTCGCGCCTGGCACTCGGCCGCGCAGATCATGCTCGGGTCCGTTTCCTCGGATGTGGTTCTGCCTGCTCTCGCTAAGCCCCAGCTGGTAGGCCAGCTGGCTATGGCCACTGGTATCTCGACCGACCGAGTCGCCATCATTGTGGAGCTACTGACGGTCGACCTCGCTGCCTGCCCGGATCCCTGCCTGACGCCGCTCGTCCCTCTTCCCGATGGTCGGTTGGCGGCGATGAGCAGCCTGATTACGCCTGGGGCGATGGTTCGCAATTTCACCGCGCGGGTCCAGCTCGACCATACCCGCTTCGGAGAGGCCGGCCGGCTACTGGGGCTTCTCGGAGGCCGGACCGTCGCCGAGACTCTGCGCAGCAGGTTGACTGGCGCCAAGGTCGCGGAGCGGGTCAAGGTTTTCCATCCGGGTGGGCGACAGGCGGGGGACTTCGACGTCGTGGCCTTCGATCCGGCTACCAAGGAGATCGTCGTTTTCGAGGTCGTGTGGCGAATCAGCCCGGATGGATCTGCAGAGTTGAACGACCTCGAGCGCCGCGCCCACGACAAGCGCGCCCAGGTTCTCGAGCTTCGCGAAGCCATTGCATCAGGAGCCACCGCTCGCTGGCCGCACGGGTGGGTCGTTCCGGAAGACGCGCGCTACCGGTGGTTCATTCTCACGCCCACCGCCCTGCCAGTGATGCCACTTGACAATGCTGGCGTGCCCATCCGTTCTCATCGGATGCTCTCGATGTTCAAGTGGGCCGGAACGACGACTGCGGACATGGTCGATGCGCTGCTTTACCCACCCGACCCCCCTCCGGATCTGAGCGCGACTGAGTGGGTCCCGCAGCGGTACGGACGTTACGAGCTGCTGATCGAGCGGGTTCGTGCCTAGCGAGGCGTTCGTGCGCACCGGACACCATGAGCGGATCGTGTGACCAGCCAGCAAGCCCGTCCGAGCGATTGCCCCGCAAGGCTTCCTGCCGGCTCGTCCCCACGCCTCCGCCGGCGAAGCATCGAGAGACGGAAGCGGCGGACCGTTGGTCCGCCGCCGGATGGACGCTGTTGTCAGATTTGGCTTTGGCCGCCCGGACTCGACTGGCCCATGGAGCCAATCTCACTGCTTTGCGATTGCCCCATCTGGTCAAGGGCCGTGCGCATGTTCTGGACCGTCTGATCCAGCGGCTTATCGGCCGACGCCTTGCGGACGTCGTCCGCCGTGATGTCGGTGTCCTTGTGGCGAGTCTCAGGTTCGCCGCATCCGCAGTTCAAGCACATGGTCTGCCTCCGTAACTTGGTTGGGGGTCTGCTAGTAGGGTGACCCTGGCGGTATGGGGCCCCACCCACGCCCGATGGAAGGCGCCTTGCGAAAACCTGTAGAAGTGCGTCGCTCGAGCGGCATCACGACCCTTGGGCGGGAATATCGGGGACTCGACCGTCAGATGTGAGCGCTATCCGACGGCTGGGTCGGGAAGGGGTCGCGATAGGAAAGCAGGAACTCTTGGCGGGTCTTAGCGACGCAGCAGACCGGTTCGTCGCCGCGCGGGATCTCCTTGCGAAGGAAGAAGATGGAACGGAGCGACCAGACAATCCACGCGATCGTACGGACTGAGCGTTCGCCGCAGACGATGAACCCATCGTGCTGACTTGCTGATATCCGCAAAAGCCCGACGGCTATCGTTTGGGAGTGGCTGAGCTATTCCTCCATGCCCGGTCGGTAGAAACCGTCTTCGACCTTCTCGGCCGAGACGAGAACGACATGACGGCAGCGCTCGGGTGGGCGCTTGCTCGATCGCCGACACTGCTTCGACAGTTCCTGGCCCTGGTCGCCCCGGACGACGCCGTAGCGGGCGAGGGCGTACTCGAGCTGCAGCGCCACGAGCCGCAGACGGCGGCTTCACCGACGTCGAATTCAGGTCACCCGATACGCACGTGATCGTGGAGGCCAAGCGAGGCTGGGCACTCCCGTCACTAGGGCAGATGCGCCACTACGAGGTTCGGTTCGCGGCTGTCCCGGCAGCCCGAAGTCCTCGCTCATCGACCCGTGGTTCGAGCCCTCGACCTCGCGTGAGCACCCGCCGCCAAGGCGCACGGGCATTTGTACGAACTAACACAAACCAGGTCTGTGGAAGCGATCGTCCGTCGCCCGCCGCGAGGTGCTAAGGCGGCGGGCTGATCAGGAAACGCGAGCGGATGTCACCGCCGGCCACCGGGACGATGACGGCGTGGTCCGGGCCGGC
>JANMPL010000020.1:0-4799 GCA_031369845.1 Chloroflexota bacterium | reverse complement strand
CCCGGCCCGGGCCCCGCGGATTCTCGCCCCACGTGCACATGCGACTTGTTGGACAGGAGTCAGGGCCGCATTGACCGCGATTCGGCGCGATTCGGTCGATTCCTGCACGCCGGGCGAGCCAAACGTGCAGTTTCGGGCCGTGGGCGCGCTTGGCTCGTCGCATGTGCACGCCCCACGAGAATCCGCCGGCTCCGCCAACCAGTCTCGGGTCAGCTGCGGTCGGCGGCCGCTCGGGCCTTCGCCACGACGCCCGTCCAGAACTCGACTGCGGCGCCCTCGTACAGCACTCCCATCGGCAACGTCTCGCCACGCCAGTGCTCGACCGTCCGCTGGCCGCGTCGCGATCCACCCGGGCTTTGCTCTAGACGCTCGTCTTCCTCGTACGCGGCGAGCTTGGCGCTGTGGATCGCGAGTTGCTGCTCGGCGAGGCGCAGCCGCGCCTCGTCGGAGGCGAGATCGGCGAAGAAGAGCTGGAGGAGCCCAAGGTCTCGGAGCTCGGTCGCCGCGCTGGATGGTCGATCAAGCCACGTTTCCAGGGCGGACAGGCCGGCCGGCGTAATCGAGAAGACGCGTCGACGTCGGCCTTCCGCCTCGCGCGATTCGGTAACCAGGCCCAGGGCGGCCAGCCGGGGTGGCTCGCTGTACAAGAGCGTGTGCGGAAAGGACCAGAAGTTCCCCAGCGTCGCTCGGACGTGCTGCTCGAGGTCGTACGGCGTCGACGGCCCCTCGCGGGCGAGCAGCCCCAGGACGAGGTACGACGTGTGGGTGAGTCGCTCATTTGACATAGTACGGACCGTACCATACACTTCGCACTATTCCGCATTGCCCACAACCGACCAGGTGCCGGGGAAATTCACACTCGGTGGGCGCCCGCTTGGAGCTCCGACCTGGACCGCCACGGCAGCGCGGATAGCAATGAAGGTGGTTCAACCATGACCACGGACACCAAGAAGATGATCGAGCGCATTCCGCTCGAGGTTCTCAACAACGGCAACTTCGCGCTCCTCGATGAGATCGTCGCGACCGACTTCGTCGACCGTTCGGCTCAGCCGGGCGTCTCGCCGACTCGCGAGGGCTTCAAGCAGGCCCTCGTCGCGCTGAAGAAGGCGTTCCCGGATCTTCACTACACGATCGATGACTCGATCGAGAGTGGCGACCGGATCGTTCATCGCCTGACTGCCAGCGGGACCATGAAGACTGACTTCATGGGCATCCCCGCCACTGGCAAGCGAGCGACCTGGACCGAGGTCCACATCGCGCGGATCGCCAACGGGCGTCTGGCTGAGCACTGGGGCATCGTCGATCAGCTCGGCATGCTCGTCCAGCTCGGCGTCGTCCCCGCACCGGGACGGGTCCCCGTCACCGCCTAACTCACCGAGAGGGTTCATGGAGGCCTCGGCGGCAACGCCGGGGCCTTTGTGCGTCCGCCGTCAGGAGGCGTAGTCTCGGGTCCAACGGGGGACGACGGCACTGAGACGCCCGGCGTCGAGAATGGCCGCCCCAGCGCCGAAAAGGAGAATCAGGACCATGTCGCTCAAAGACGCACCGCTCTTCGCCAGCCTGCCCGCTCACGAAATTGACCGAGCGAAGCGCTGGTACGAGGAGAAGCTCGGCCTGACGCCGATGCTGGACATGGGCGTGGCCGGGCTGCTCTACGACACCGGCGGCTCTCGGTGGCTGATCTACCAGACGCCGTCGGCGGGGACCGGAAAGCAAACGGTCGGCGGCTTTACGGTCCCCAACATCGACGAGACCATGCGGGAGCTGCGTGCCAAGGGGGTCACGTTCGAGGACTACGCGCTCGGCGACCAGGGCCCGACGACCGAGAACGGCGTCGCGCGCGATCCCTCCGGCGGAGCGTCGGCCTGGTTCAAGGATTCCGAGGGCAACATCCTCGCCCTGACCCAGATCCCGCCCGGCATGATGCCGGGCGACGTGACCTGAGGAGGTCTCGCCGCAGCGGTCTCGCCAGCCCCTGTTACGGCACGCGAACCAACCGGCGAACGACAGCGGCTTCAGCCGGCATTTGTTACGGCACGCGAACCAACGGGCGAACGAGGGGTCCGATTCGGGCCGCAGCCTTGGCCGCAGCCGTCGATTTGTACGCCAGCCGTAACAACGGGCGAACGAAGGGTTTGAATCGGCTCGACGCGACAGCCCCAACGGTCGCTTGGTACTCCAGCCGTAACAACGCCCTAGCGAGGGCTCGCAGCGCGCAACGGCGTGCGACCGCGCTCGCCGCCGCGATTGTCACTGTCCTCAGCCTCGCCCTTGGTGGCTGTGGAGGCGGCAATAGCGGCAGCTCGGGGACGATTTCGCCGTCCGAGTCGGTGCACGCTTCGGCCGGAAGCGCGACGTCGCGGGCCGTCGTGATCGACACCGACATGGCCGTGGACGACTGGCTGGCAATCCTGTACCTCCTCGGCCGCCCTGAGGTCGAGGTACTGGCGATCACGGTTGCCGGCACGGGCGAGAGCCATTGCGAACCGGGCATCCGACACGCTCGTGCCCTGGTTGCGCTCGCGGGGCAGCCCGACATCCCGGTCGCGTGCGGTCGGGACATGCCGCTCGAGGGCAATCACGCATTCCCGGGGCCGTGGCGAGACAGCGTGGACGGGCTCCTCGGCCTCAGCCTGCCGGACGGGCCGAACCAGCCTGCTTCCGGCACCGCCGTCGAGTTGCTCGGCTCGACGCTGGGCTCGTCGCCGGACAAGGTCACGTTGTTGACGCTGGGGCCCCTGACGAACGTCGCCGAGGCGCTGCGCGAATCGCCCGACCTCGCGGACAGGATCGACGCCACGTACGTCATGGGCGGCGCCGTCGGTGTCGATGGCAATGTCGGTGTGTCGGGCGTTGGGATCGACAATCAGTACGCCGAGTGGAATGTCTATGTCGACCCACTCGCCGCGAAGATCGTCCTGGAGGCCGACGTTCGGGTGACCCTGGTTCCGCTCGACGCCACGAACCACGCGCCAGCATCGGTCGCCTTCGCCGACCGCCTCGCCAGCGATTCCGGCACACCCCAGGCGAAGTTCGTCAGCGACGTTCTGGTCCAGATGCACGATGCGGTCGCGTCGGGGACGTACTACTTCTGGGATCCGTTTGCGGCGACCGTGCTGGTTGACGAGAGCCTGACGTCGTTCGAAACGGCCCGCCTGTCGGTCGTCGTCGACGAGGGTCCCGAGAGCGGCCGCGTTACCGTCGCGGCGACCGGGCCCGAAAGCCGATATGCGACCTCCGCCGACCTCGAGCAATTCGAGCAGGGGTTCATCGACGCGCTGAACGGGCGGAAACCCTGAGGTTCGGGGTTGAGCGCCTGACGCCAGGCGGCCGCGTGGCGCGCCTGGCGTCGAGTTGCGAAGGGCGAGAGTCCTACGGCGCGGGCGCGGTGATCGAGCCGAAGAGGCCGTGCGTCTCGTCGTCCGGACCGGCGGCGAAGAAGAGCGTGTTCGTCGGCCCTGAGGCGGCGCCGTTGCCAAAGCCGATGCCCCACAGCCCATCGATCGAGATCGGTCGGTGGTCCGTGCCCTTGATCACGCCGTGGGCTTCCCAGCCGTCCTCGGCGGTCCACTTGAACGCGTGAATGCGGCCGTCGCCGAAGTTGCCGACGAGCAGGTTGCCGCTGAACTTGCCGAAGTTCGAGGGAGCCATGGCGAGACCCCACGGGGCGTTGAGATCGCCCTGGGAGGCGACCCGGCCATGGAACGTCCCGTCGGTCCCGAAGGCGCTCACGTAGCCGAGGCCCGCCCCGGTCACCTCTTCGTCGCCGTCGGCCTTGGCAAAGGCGATGAAGACCTCGCCGCCGATGTTCTGGATGCCGAACGGTGCGTAGCCGCTGGGCAAGCCCGGATCGACGAAGTCGCCGGTCAGGCTGGCGGGCGCATAGTCCCTGTCGAAGACGTCGACGTGGGCGGCCGCGAAGTTCGTGGCGTACAGGTAATTCGCGCCGCCGGTGCTGCCGATCGCCAGGCCGCGGTACACCGCGCCCGGCGTCGCCGCCGCATCGATCGCCAGCGTCCCGACCCCGTTCCAGCCCCGGATATGGCCGTCGCCGGTGTCGAAAATGAAGCGGGCGGCTGCAAGGCCGGTCCCTGCATCAACCTTGAAGTCGGTCGACCCGTTGAAGACGGTGCCCGTCGGGCCGCCCGGCACGCTGACCACCAAACCGAGCTTGGCGCCGGTGTTGCCGTTGTACAGGGTCGACTTGCTGGTCCCCTCGTCGGCGACCCACCACGGGGACGTAGGGCTCGCGACGAGGCCCCAGCCGTTGACGAGGTCCGGATCGGTGGCCGCTGCCATCCCCGGCACGTCCGATTGAAGGTTGTGGACGCTGTAGAGGTTCTGCGAGTTGATGTTCCTCGCGGCGGCCGGCACGGCGACCGCGATCAACAGCCCAAGGCTCGCGACAAGCGCGAGAGCACGTCTCGCCATGGTCTGATCCTCCTGAGTTCCCGGCGGGTTCGATGGAAGGTACGAGCCGATTGGCCGAGCGGTTTCGGCCTGCGCCGTTCGCGACGCCTGTCCCGCCCTCGAACGGCCGGATGACGATGGGCACGGATGCCGCCGTCGTCGACGATCGCAGCGATGGACGCACAGCCGTCCACGCCTGACCTGCTGACTGGAGTCCGCCGTGTTCGCCCCTTCGATGGCCATCCCGAGGTTCGGCCATCGGCGCGTGCCGCGGCTCGCGACCAAGCTGGCGATGGTCTTCGCTCAGTTCGCGATCATCTTCGGCTTTGCGGTCGCCGGCACGATCTTCCTCGGGCTCACGATCGCGTCGCCGATCGTCGTGCCGCTGG
>JANMPL010000011.1:0-1504 GCA_031369845.1 Chloroflexota bacterium | reverse complement strand
GATCGACATCCACGCCTCGATCCGCCACCTCGACGCGCTCTGGGACCTGCTGACCCTGGCCGACAAGCCAATCCACGCCTACAGCCTCGGCCGGCAGCGGATCACCGATGCAATCGAGATGGCGCGGATCGCTCGCGGCATCGACGGCGAGACGCTCGACCGCGAGCCGTCGCTGTTCACGGTAATCAACTCGTCGTCGCCGCTCCGGCTCGACACGCCGATGCTCCACGGCATCCTCGAGATGTCGGCCCGCAACCAGGTCATCGTCATGACGCCGTTCACGCTCGCGGGCGCGATGGCGCCGGTGACGCTCGCCGGTGCGCTAGCTGAGCAGAACGCAGAAGCCCTCGCCGGGATCGTCCTCACCAGGTCGTCCGGCCCGGGGCTCCGGTCGTCTACGGCGGCTTCACCTCCAACGTCGACATGCAGTCGGGCGCGCCGGCATTCGGGACGCCCGAGTACATGCGGACCGCCATGGTCGGTGGCCAGCTCGCACGCCGCTACGGGCTGCCGTATCGGTCGTCGAACGTGTCCGCCGCCAATTCGGTCGACGCCCAGGCGGCGTACGAGTCGGTCTTCTCGCTCTGGGGCGCGATCATGGGCGGGGTCAACCTGCTGATGCACGGCGCGGGCTGGATGGAGGGCGGCCTCCACGCGGGCTACGAGAAGGTGATCATCGACGCGGAGCTGCTCCAGATGGTGGCCGCCTTCCTAGACCCGGTCGTCGTCGACGACGACACTCTTGCCCTCGACGCGATGCGGGAGGTCGGACCGGGCGGGCACTTCTTCGGGGCGGAGCACACGCAGTCGCGCTTCCGGACCGCCTTCCACAAGCCGATGATCTCGGACTGGCGGAACTACGAGACGTGGGAGGAGGCCGGTTCGCCGCAGGCACCCGGCAAGGCGAACTCGATCTGGAAAGAGCTGCTCAACGCCTACGAGCCGCCGCCGATCGACCCCGCGGTCGCCGAAGAACTAGGCGCGTTCGTAGCCCGCCGCAAGTCCGAGGGCGGCGTCCCAACCGACTTCTGACCCCGGGAACCGCCGCCGACAATCGCCCGTCTCGGCCGCGACTCTCCAACGGAGGCACGATGCGGGCCTCGACGATCGCCGGTCCGGCTGTAGTCCTTGCCGCCATAGCGGCGGCATGCGGTCCGCTGACACCCACCCCGATCACCAACCCGATCGGTTCGCCGCTGACACCGAAGCAGCCGCTGATGGCCGACTTCGACCGCAACCTGGCCACATGGCAGGCGTCGGGCATCACCCGTTACGCGTTCACGTACACGCCTTTCTCCTTCTGCATGCTCGGGCTTGATCGTGAACGACGGGACCGAGATCCGGACCGACGGTGTGACGGTCGGCGCGATGGAGCCGCCGAGCGGAGCGCCGGTCGGCGTCGACGGCCTTTTCGCGATCGTCAAGCGCGCGATCAAGGGCGACCGCGCGACGATCGGATACGACGAGTCAACGGGTGTGCCAACGACCATGGACTCGGATCCGA
>JANMPL010000602.1:0-11906 GCA_031369845.1 Chloroflexota bacterium | reverse complement strand
TGAGCGTCCGCGAGCGCGAGCGAGACGCCGGTTGATGGTCAGACCTTGGTTGACTGTGGGACGAAGTTTCGCGGCTAGACGCCCTCTGGGCGCCGTTGGTTCGACCGAGCAAGACTCGTGCCTCCTCTCTCCCGGAACGCCGTGCATGACCACGAGCGACGGTGGATGGGTCGTGCCGGCAGGCGCGAGGGAATGAGGCGGGGCATTCCACCAAGCGTGGGCAATTCGGGCCGGTGAGCGGTCCGAGGGGGAGACCCGGTGAGCGGGTCCGGTGACTGCCGGAGCGACTTGTGCGGTTTTCAGCCTTCTGGGTGGGCGGAAACCCCGGATGACTGAAGTATGCCCCCTTGGTGCAAGTGGTGCATCCCCCGGATGGGCCAGAGGCGGGGGCCCGATGGGCATGGCCGCCGACCGGACCCTCGTCGGACACCGCCTCCCGGTGGACCGCTTCAGGCCGAGGCCAGAACCACGTCCAGGATCTCGACGCCATAGCGCTCGAGCTTGGTCGGGCCCATGCCCTTGACCCGTCGCAGCGCGGCCAACGTCGCGGGTCGGGCCTCGACGATCGCCGCGAGCATCGAATCGTGGGCGATGACGTAGGCAGGAACCGCGTCCGCTCGCGACCGTTCCGTCCGCCAGGCTCGCAGCGCTCCCGACAGCGGCGAGTCGTCCTCGCGGGCAGACCGCGGCGCGAACCCGTCCGGCGGCTGGACGACACGCGACCGCGCGTCGCGCACGGATCGTGCCGTCGCACTGGCCGGGCGCGGGACGAGGCCGTCCAGGAAGCGGCTCGGGCGCCGGCGCGCCTCGCGGCCCCGCGACTCTCGCTGCTCCGCCCAGGACAGGCTGAGGTGGACCCGGGCCCGGGTAATCCCGACGTAGAGCAGCCGTCGCTCCTCGTCAAGCGCCGCGTCATCGTCGAAGGCCTGGCGGATCGGCAGCAAGCCCTCCTCGAGCGTCGGCAGGAAGACGGCGTCCCATTCGAGGCCCTTGGCGCGGTGGTACGTCGCGAGCTCGACGCCGGCCGTGGTCGACGTCTCCTCCGCCGCCGCTCGGCGTCGGAGATCGGCCAGAAGGGCGTCGCGGTGAGTGGCCGGATCCGCCGCGACGAGGTCGCCCACGATCGACGCGAGCGTCTCGAGCGCGGCCGCCAGTTCCCCTGCTTCGCCCCGTTCCGCGGCCTAGCCCTCCTCGTAGCCGAGCTCCTTGGCCCAGAGCGCGCGGACCGCGTCGGCGAGGGCTTCACCGAGCCCCGTGCCGGCGCGTCCGACGAGCTCGATCGCGGCCCTGACCTCCGGCCGGCGCCAGAACCCCAGTCCCCGAACCCGGTACCCGATCCCCGCCCGCGTCAGCGCCGCCTCGATCGGTGCGAGCTGGGCATTCGTCCGAACCAGCACGGCGACCTCGGCGGGTGCGGTCCCCGCGGCGAGCAGCGCCTGGATCCCGGTGGCGAGTGCCGAGACCTCGGCCTCGGCCGTGGCATGACGGCTGATCGTCGGGCGGGGGCCGGACGGGCGCGTCGCGGTCAGGACCTTTGAGCGGCCGGTCCGGGCGATGAGGCGGTTCGCCAGGTCGAGGACCTCGGGGCTGGAGCGGTAGTTCTCGGTGAGGGCGATGACCCGGGTTCCGGCGTGACGCGTGGCAAATGAGGTCAGGTAGTCCGATGTCGCGCCGGTGAAGGTGTAGATCGTCTGGTCCTCGTCACCGACGACACAGATATCCGGCCGGCCGTCGGCCCAGAGTTCTAGCAGCCGCTGCTGGAGCGGGTTCGTGTCCTGGTACTCGTCGACGCTGAACCAGCGCTTGCGGGCGTGGATGATGTCGGCTGCCTCGGGGTCGTGTTCGAGCAGGTCGACAGCGCCGATGAGCATGTCGTCGAAGTCAAGCCGGCCGGCTCTCGCCTTCGCCCGCTCGTAGTCGGCGAAGGCACGGACGAACAAGTCGACGGGCAGCGGCGGCTCGCGACCGGCGGCATCGGCCGCTGCCGTGTAGCCTGCCGGGTCGACGCGCCGGCTCTTCGCCCACTCGATCTCGTCGGCGAGATCCTTCGCCGGTGTGAACCGGTAGTGACCGGGCAGGCCCCGCGCGATCCGGGAGAGGATCGGCAGCTTCGTCGCGAGGATCTCCGGCATCGGCGCACCGTCATGCTGCAGCGGCCAGAAGTGGCGGAGCTGGCTGAGGGCGTGGGCATGGAACGTCCGGGCCGAGACGCCGGGCAGCCCGAGCGACCGGAGGCGTTCCATCATCTCGCCCGCGGCCTTGTCCGTGAACGTGACGACGAGGACCTGGTCCGCCGGCACGACGCGCCGAGGCGATCGCGAACGCCGTCCGCCGGCTGATCACGCGCGTCTTCCCGGTGCCGGCCCCGGCGATGATCGCGACCGGCCCGTCGACGGCCCGGACCGCGTCGCGCTGGGCCTCGTTCAGATCGTCAAGCAGCTCGCCAGGCAGCGCGAGAGTGGGCACTGGCCAAGGCTAGCAGCCGCGACTTACCGGCGGCTCATCCGGGTCTCTGCGTAACCTCCGCGGAACCTCCGCCGCGTCTCCACAACCTGCTCACAATCACGCGCGACGATGGCTCCATCCAGCGATCGAGAACGACCGCCGACAAGGAGAAACGATCAAATGAACGGACGAACAATCGCCGGCGTGGTGCTGGCACTGGTCCTCGTGGCCGGCGCAACGGTCATCGGGATCACCGCGTACAACGCGGGCGTGACCGCGGGGCTCGTCGAGAGCGGCCAGGTTGTCGTAGCGCCGGGCCAGGCCGTAGGGCCATACGTCGGCGGCTACGGCTACGGCTGGGGCCACGGTGGCTCCGGGTTCTTCGGCTTCCTCGGGACGCTGTTCTTCATCTTCATCATCTTCGCCCTGCTCCGGGCCGCCTTCGGCGGCGGGCGCGGGCGAGGCGGCTGGGGTGGCCCGGGCTGGGGCGGAAAGGGCGGCCCGTATGGTCGCGGACCTTGGAGCGATCGCGCCCGCGAGATGCACGACGAGCTGCACCGCGAGAGCGGGCAGACGAGCCAGGATCAGGCCGACCAGCCGCGGAGCTGACTTCACCGACGCCGGCCTCCAACAAGTGGGGGCCGGCGCCTCCTTTCTACGCCTACGATGACGCCCGATGAAGACAATCCTCGTCGTCGACGATGAACCCAGGATCGCGGCGCTCGCCCGGGACTACCTCGAGCACGCCGGCTTCGCGGTCGTGACCGCCGCCGACGGTCGATCGGCGCTTGATGCGGTCGGCCGGACGAGGCCCGACCTCGTCGTCCTCGATCTCGGCCTGCCCGAGGTCGATGGCCTCGACGTCACCCGAGCGATTCGCCGCGATTCCACGCTGCCGATCGTGATGCTGACGGCCCGCGACGACGAGATCGACAAGCTGCTCGGGCTCGAGCTCGGCGCGGACGATTACCTGACGAAGCCGTTCAGCCCGCGCGAGCTCGTCGCCAGGGTCAAGGCCGTCCTCCGTCGCGTCGATGCCGGGCGACAGCCCGAGCCGGGCAGCCGCGAGGTCATTCGGGCGGGCGACCTGACGCTCGACCTTCCGAGGATGCGAACAGAGATCGCCGGCCGGCAGGTCGACCTGACGCCGACCGAATTCCAACTCCTTGCCACGATGGCAGCCCAGCCTGGGCGGATCTTTACCCGCTCACAACTCCTCGACGCCGTCCACGGCGTCGCGTTCGAGTCGTACGAGCGGGCAATCGACACCCACGTCAAGAACATCCGCCGCAAACTCGAGCCTGACCCGCGCGAGCCCCGCTACGTCTTGACGGTCTACGGCGTCGGGTACCGGTTCGCGGACGAGCGGTCGTGAGCGGCCCGGGCGGCCGGCGCGCACGGTCGGGTTGGGCCGGGCGCAAGGGGCCGCCCCCGTGGTGGCCGGCCGACGAGCCGTGGCCACCGCGTGGCGGACGGGGCCCGTGGGGCCGACGGCGTGGACCGTGGGCCCGGGGCTTCGGCTGCCTGTTCGGGATCGCCTTCCTGATCGGGCTCGTCGGGTTGGTCGGGCTCGTAGGGAGCATCGTGATGGCCGCTGGACCCTTCGGCCACGTCGCGCGGCTCCTGGGCATCGGGGTCGTCATCGTGGGATTGCTCGCGATCGCCGGATCCGGTCGGACCTTCCGCCGCGTGGCGTACTCGCTGGACGAGCTCACAGAAGCAGCCGACCGTGTCGAGCATGGCGATTACACGACCCGCGTGACTGTGCCGCAGACCGGGCCACGACCGATGCGTGATCTCGCCCGCAGCTTCAACGAGATGGTCACCCGGCTCGAAGCCGACGAGGCTCAGCGGCGGAGGTTGCTCGCCGACGTGAGCCACGAGCTGCGAACGCCGCTGACGGTGGTCCAGGGCAACATCGAGGCGATGCTCGACGGCGTCCACGAGGCTGACGAGGCCCACCTCGCGGCGATCCTCGAGGAGACGCGGGTCCTGGGCCGGCTCGTGGACGACCTGCGGACGGTCGCCCTATCGGAGAGCGGCAGCCTGCCGCTCCACCGCGAGCCCACCGACCTCGCGGTCGTGGCGACGGACGCCGTCGGCGCGTTCAGGTCCGCCGCCAAGGCCGCTGGAGTCGCGCTCGATATCGAGATCGCCGAAGACATCCCGCTGCTCGAGGTCGATCCCGTCCGGATCCGGGAAGTCATCTCGAACCTCGTGGCGAACGCCCTGCGCTACACGCCGTCCGGTGGCTCGATCGCTGTGGACGCTCGCGTCGACGAGGTGGGACCGGCCGTCGCTGTGACTGTTCGCGACACCGGTACCGGCATCGATCCGGAGCTGCTGCCACACGTGTTCGACCGGTTCGCCAAGGCGCCCGGCTCCCGCAGTTCCGGATTGGGGCTCGCGATCGCGCGTGGCCTCGTGGAGGCACATGGCGGCTCGATCGCGGTCGAGAGCGCACCCGGTCGCGGCTCCACATTCCGGTTCAGGATCCCCGTCAGCCACGAGGCAGGCTAGCGTCTCGTCCTCGGGACGCTGCCGACATTGCCAGCCCCGGGTCGGCCAGCGCGACGACCGTGGCCGCGGCCAGGCCGAGGATCGTGACGAGAATCGTTGCCTCGAACCCCGCTGACGCGATGATCGGCGCGGCTCCGATGCTGCCAAGCACGAGCGCAGCGGCGAGCGCAGCCGAGATCATCGCGAAGGCGCTGCCGCGGTCGGCGTCCGTGCTTCGCCGAGAAATCTCGACGAGGAGTGGCGTCAGGACCAGCCCGGCCCCGCCGCCCGTGAGCGCCCCGGCGAGGATCAGCACCGGAGTCGCGGGGGGTAGCACCAGCAGGCCGATGGCTACGCCTGTCGCGAGCAATCCCGTCAGGACCAGAAAGCGCGGCTGAATCCGATCGGCCAACCAGCCTGACGGGATGCGGAGTGCCAGCACGGCGATCCCGTCGGCGACGAAGAACAGGCCCACGTCGGCGCCCGCCAACTCAGCGCGTTGCGGCAGGTAGGCCGTCACGACGCCCCAGTGGGCCACGTACAACAGCGTGATGACGAGCGGCGGCGTCCACTCCCGGCGGAACGCGAAACCGAACCATCTCGAGGCGAGCGCGGGCCCGGACGCTGCAGCGCCGGCGCCGCCCCCCGCGGGGCTCGCGGATCCCTCCGGATGCCCGGTCTCGGTCGCCGGTCGGAGCCTCACCGGGCGGACGACGAGCACGAGGATCCCGATGACGACCATTCCCATGACGAGGAGCGCGACCGAATCAAGCGAGGAGCCCTCGCCGAGGATCGCGAGCGAGAGCGGCGGCATCGCGACGAGCGTGAGGTTGTGGGCACTGCCCATGAACGCGAGCCCGAAGCCCCGCCGATCCGGTGCCACGAGTCGGGGAACGAGCGACAACGCCGACGGCAGCGTCAGCGCGATCCCGATCCCCTGGCTTACTCGAGCGACAACGAACGGCAGCCTGTCGCCGGCTGGTTCAACCCCGGGCATAAGCAGCACGCCGGCGCCGATGAGGTAAGCCGCTGCCCCAACCGCGAGGAGCCTCAGCCCACCGAAACGGTCGACCAGCGCCCCACCCGCGAAGGCCGCCGGGACCTGGACGAGCGCCGCCAGCCCGACGATGACCCCGATCTCCTCGTCCCGCACGCCGGCCCGGGCCAGGGCAACCGGCAGCGAGGCCGTAAAGCCGTGGAAGCCGGACTGAAGGGCGAACAGCGCCACGGCGAGTCGGACGAGCATCGGCCCATCTTCGCCGAGCCGCTGGTCGGATGAGAGCTTCGTACCGCACGCCGGCCGCCGACCGGGGGTTGCGCCGCGGCACCTTGAGCCGTCACCCTATCGACCATGGTTGGACGACACCGCCGCCTCCCGTCACGCCCCCTCTCCCGAATCCTCCCCGCCGCCGCCATCCTGGCGTCGGCCATCCTCGCCTCGACGGCCGGCCCGGCGGCCGCGGCCGGCTTCCCACCGCGCGATGGCGCCTACCACGACTACGCCGAGACGGAGACCGCGATCAAAGCCGTGGAGGCGTCCCATCCGTCGATCGTCGATGTCTTCAAGTTCGGTACGAGCTACCAGGGCAGGACCATCTGGGCCGCGAAGGTCAGCGACAACGTCGGGGTCGACGAGGACGAGCCGGAGATCATGTTCGACGGGCTCCACCATGCCCGCGAGCACATGGGTCTGGAACAGACGCTTTACACCTTGCATCTGCTCGCCGACAACTACGGCTCGGACGCGAGGGTCACGAACCTCGTCAACAGCCGCGAGGTCTGGCTCGTCTTCGCCCTCAATCCGGACGGCGGCGAATACGACCTGACTTGCACTAGCAGCGTCCGGCCGCCGTATTGCGCCTGGCGCAAGAACCGCCAGACGAATGGTCCCGGCAAGCCGATCGGGACCGACCTCAACCGCAACTACGACTATCGCTGGGGCTGCTGCGGCGGATCGTCCGGCAACCCGGCTTCGATCACCTACCGAGGGTCGAGTCCCTTCTCCGCCACCGAGGCACGCGTCATGCGCGACTTCGTGAACAGCCGCGTGAAGAACGGGATCCAGCAGATCCGCGCCCATGTCACGTTCCACACGAACGGTGAGCTGATCCTCTGGCCGTACGGCTACACGCGAACCGACATCCCGTCGGATATGTCGGTCGAGGACCACACCACGTTCGTGACGATGGGCAAAGCAATGGCGGCGCTGAACGGTTACAGGGCCGAGCAATCGAGCGACCTGTATATCACGGACGGCGATCAGATCGACTGGATGTACGGCGTCCACCGGATCTTCTCGTTCACGTGGGAGCTCTATCCGCGGGAGCAGGCGTCGGTCTGGGACGACCACTACTCGCCCGACGAGGCGATCGCGCCGCAGACCGCCCGCAACCGCGGCGCCCTGCTCTACCTCATCGATATCGGCGGCTGCCCGTATCGCGCGATCGCGAAGGAACAGACGCACTGCGGCGCGTTCAACGACGACTTCGAGATCTACCGCTTTTGGTCCACGGACCCGTACGGCACCGACACGGCTACCAATGGGGCGTGGGCCCGACGCAATCCCGGGCCGACGTCGTCCGGCGGCCATCCGATCCAGCTCGGGACCACCCCGTCCGGGGCGCAGGCGATGGTCACGGGTGGGCCGTCGGGGACGAGTGCCAACCAGTACGACCTCGACGGCGGCACGACGACGATCCGATCGGCCCCGATCAAGCTGCCCTCGAAGGTCGGCTCGCTGACGTTCCGCTACTACCTCGCCCACGGATCGAACAGCTCGACGAAAGACTCGTTCATGGTATGGGTCGAGATCGGTAGCACGCGGGTGCGGGTCTTCCGCGACCTCGGCGCCGGCATCATCCAGCCGGGCAAGTGGACGAAGGTCGGCGTGCCGCTGACGAAGTGGGCCGGCCAAACGATCCGGATCGTTTTCACCGCGACCGATGGCGGCCCCGACAGCCTCGTCGAAGCCGGCGTGGACGACGTCCGGATTGAGCAGCCCTAGCGGTCGTCTACTGCCGCTTCCTGGCCGTGTATCTGCGAGCGCTGGTCAGCGACCGGCCCTCCGAAGTCCAAGGCGAAGCTCCGCGAAGCCATTGGCCTGAGGAACACCTCGACGGCGGTCGGCGTCAGGGCGCCAACGCGGACCCACCAGGTCCGACTCCCAGGAGACCGACCGATGCGACGATTCGGCATGATTCTCCCGGCGACGATGCTGGGCCTCCTCCTGACCGCCGGTCCGACGCTCGCCTGCGGCGGGCTCATCGGACCCAACGGTGCGGTCAACCTCCTCCGGACGACGACGTTCGCCGGGTACCACAACGGCGAGGAGCACTACATCACGGCCTTCCAGTTCGCCGGCGGTGGCGGCGCCTTCGGCTCGATCACGCCGTTGCCGGCCGTTCCGACGAGCGTCGAAAAGGGCGGCGACTGGACGCTCCAGCGCCTGATCCGCGAGACGAGCCCGCAAGTCTTCGCCGCCGATGCATTCCGGAGCCCGGCGGCCTCGGGGGGTGCCGAGGAGCTCATGAAGGTTCGGATCGACGCGCTGGACATCACGGTCCTGCGCGGCGGCGCCGCCGACATCGGGACGTGGGCGAGCGACCACGGCTTCCGGCTCCCGCCCGACGCACCCGAGGTCCTCGACTTCTACGCGGCTCGGAGCCAGATCTTCCTGGCCGCGGCCTTCGATGCCGATGCAGCAGCTGAACGCGGCCAGCAGGTCGGCGACGGAACGTCCGTCCACATCACGATCCCGACCGAAAACCCGTGGGTTCCGCTTCGCATTCTCGCCCTCGGCAAGACTGGTAGCGAGCGGGTCGATGCAGACGTGTTTCTCCTGACTGACAATGCGCCTGCCCTCCTCCCGGCTCCGATCGGGACGAACGGTATCCGCCTCGACCACAGCGCCGGCGCAAGCGGCGGCCTGCTCGACGACCTCCGGTCGGACCGCGGCATGGCCTGGGTCCCGACCTCCGCCTGGCTGACGAAGGTCGCCGTCGACTCGTCCGCGAGCGGTCTCTCGTACGACCTCGCGATCGACGCCAGCGGGGCTGGCGCTCCGTCCCGGGTCGATGCGGGCCTGGCACTGCCCGGCGGGCAGTCCATGGCGTCAGGTGCGGACGTCGCGCGCCTCGTGCTCGCGATGCTCTTCTCGCTCATGGGAGTCGCGGGGATCTACCTGATGACTCGCTACCGGCCAAGCGACGCGATCGGCTGATCGGGTAGCCGGTATGTCCCTCGATCGCGCCGTAGCGGCGCTCGGGCTTGGGATCGCGACGGCGCTCGGGGCGGCGGTCTTCGCCGGCGCCTTCGCCCGCACGCACGAGCCGCTCGTCATCGATGTCACGATCCACTATTCCAGATTTGAACCGGCCGCGATCAGCGTCCCGGCCGGGCGACCGGTCACGTTCGTCATCCACAACACGGACCCGATCGATCACGAGTGGATCGTCGGCGACGAAGCGCTCCATGCTCGCCATCGGACGGGCACGGAGCCGGTCCACGACGCGAGGTCGACCGAGGTCTCCATCGGACCGCTCACGGAACGACGGACGACGGTGACGTTCGCGCAGCCGGGCACGTTGACGTTCATCTGTCACCTGCCCGACCACGAGGCCTATGGCATGAAGGGGACGCTGACGGTCACCGAAGGCTGAGGCGTTCGAGGAATCGCGAAGGCCCCGCCGGAGGCGGGGCCTTCTTCGTGTCTGACGTTGACCGGGGCTACGGGCTTCCCTGCGGGATCTCGGTGACGAGGATCCCGTTGACAATCGGGACGTCGCCCAGGTTGCCGACGAACGAGATGTCCAGCATGCCGTCGGTCACTTCGACCATGACACTTCGGTCGTAGGCGGTCAACAGACCGCCGGCCGCCGAGGCTACGTCGAGCTGCCAGATCAGCGGGGCGTTCTCGAACGCAACGCTGAAGATGCGGTCACCGGGGGCAACCACCTGCAACTCGGCGAACGACAGGTCGACCTTGTACGTGCCGTCGGGAACGGCGAACCGATAGTCGCTCATCCCGACGCGCTGGTTCTGGTACAGCGGATCGCGGGTGGTGCCCGCGATGTCGCTGGCGGTCGAGGCGGAGCTGCCGCCCGTGTAGCCGAACGAGCCGGACGAGAACGCCCGATCACTCACGTAGTCGATGCCGGTCGCCGGGTCGACGTACGAGAAGGCACCCGCGTTGATGCCCTGCTGGTATGCGGGTACGAGGAGCGTGACCGGCACCTGGACGTTGCCCAGGTCCGGATCGTTTGTCTGGACGATGACGATCGCTCGATGGGCCCCGGGCGCGAGCCCGGTCGTGTCGACGTGGACATCGACCGTGGTCGAATCGTCCGGCGCGACGGAACCCGTCAGCGGGTCAACCGTCAGCCATGGAGCGTCGCTGAAGAGCGGCAAGCCGGATTCGATGAGGAACGCCTCACCGCCCTGGCTGACCGTCCAGATGTTGCCGACCTTGTCGAGCTCGATGCCGGCGCCTTGGCCGAAGCCACCTCCCGGATGAGGCAAGGCCATCGACGTATCGCAATTCACCGGATCGATGAGGTAGATCGTGTCCGTTTCGCTGTTCGTGGCTTCCCACAGCATGCCGAACGAGCCATTCCAGGCGAGACCGGAAATGTTCGGATCGGCTGGCTGGCACTGGTTGAGCGTCTCGCCCGGCGTCGGGTGCGACGGGCCGGCGACGCGATAGACGATCCCTTCGTTCCAGCCACCGATGTAGAACACATCGGCCGCCGGGTCGTAGGCAAGGCCGCGCTGGTCGGTATTCGACCAGGGCGAGCCGGTGATGACCTGCTCGACCGAACCATCGGCCGGGTCGAGGCCGTAGATGCCGTTGTCGCCGCCGACATTGACCTGCCAGAGCAGATTCCGGCCGGCGTCGAAGGCCATGTCGCCACCGAAGATCTCGACCCATGGCTCCTCGAACGAGTTGCCCGTCAAGGTTCCGTCGGTGGTGAACTCCGTATTGGTGCAGACACCTCCGAATGCGCAGATGTCGCCGTTGTCGAAGGCATCGCCGATCCACACGTTGCCCGTGTAACCGACGGCCCACGGCAGCTCGAGCCCCTCTGTTGGCCAGCTGGCGAGGACGTCGCCGGCAGCCTGGATGCCGCGCGGGACGACCGTCGCGGGGCGATTCGCTCCCTTGGTCGACGTCGCGCCTGGCGCGACCTTTGCAAGGGTGCGCTTCCCGGTCACGCCGGCCAGCGTCGGCCCACCGAGGTTGACCTCGCCGATATCGAACGTGAGATCGGAGTGGCCGCCCGGGTTGGCGATGGTGATGGTGCCGTGGGCGTCATGGCCCTCGGTCAGGGTGAACGTGAACGGGCCGCCCTCGACGGTCCCATGTGGCTGGTTCCGATGGAGTGCCGCGTCGACGCCGGTTCGCGTCGTGGCGGCGGTGACGAGCTCATCCCGGGTCAGGCCGACATAGCCATCTCGGGCGAACTCCAGCGGCCACGTGCCGCTGGGCCCGATGACCGTGTAGGTCCCGTCGGCGGCCGTCGTTGTGGTCTGGTCGAGCGGGCCACCGTTCCATTGCGAGTGGAGCGTGACGTTCGCTCCGGCGAGGGGTTCCTCGCTGTGGGCGTCGGTCACGGTTCCGGATAGGCCGCCCCACGAGTCCGGCAGCGCGACGGTCAGGGTCACGTCGACCGTGACCTGGCGCGGCTTGGGAGCATTCGTGAGGAAGACGACCGACCCGCGGTACTCGCCGGGGGCCAGGGCAGCGTCGCCGATCGTCAGCGTCACCGTCTGGTTGGCGCCCACCGCGATCGAGCCGGAAATCGGGCTTTCGGACAGCCACGGGAGGTCAACGAAGAAGCCCGAGCTGATTCCGAATGCCAGGTTCTGCCAGATCTCGACGCCGTCCGGGACACCGTCTGCATCGAGATCCGCACTGTTCTGGCCGTCGAGGAAGCCCTTGAAGGCGGTGTGCTCGTCGTTGGCAA
>JANMPL010000586.1:0-2358 GCA_031369845.1 Chloroflexota bacterium | reverse complement strand
AGCGGGTGACGATCTCGACGGGCGTCTTGGACATCGGCCAGTCGATCCTGGTGAACTCGGCCTACCTCGCGCCGCCGTACCAGGTATCGGCGATCGGTCCGCCGGACATGCTCGATCAACTTGGCTTGTCGCAGGGTTGGCGCGAGTTCATTCAGACCCGCCAGGGCGGGTTCGGGCTCGGTATCTCGTTCGGGGAGCCCAAAGTGGTCAATGTGCCGCGATTCGCCGGCGGGCTGAACCTCCGCGAATCGCGCGTCATCCCATCCGAGGCGCCGTCCCCGTGAGCGCCTCGCTTGGGGCGCCCCGCAGCCAGGCCCTCGTCGCGGCCGTTGCCTTCGTGCTCGGGATCCTCGTCGTCGTCCAGATCCGTTCGCAGGCCGGCAACAACACGCTCGCGGCCATGTCGTCGCAGGACCTGACGTTCCTCGTTGCGAACCTCAATACCCGCAACGACCAGCTCCGCGGCGAGATCGCCACCCTCCAGAGCCAGCTCGCCGCGCTCGAGAGTGGTGGATCGCTCGGGGCGACGTCCGTGAACGAGATCCGCGCAGAGATCGACAAGATCCGGGCCTGGGCCGGGCTCGACCCCGTCGGTGGCCGCGGGATCGAAATCACCGTCAACGGACCGATCACGGCCTCGGCCGTGGAGAACCTCGTCAACGAGCTCAAGAACGCGGGCGCCGAGGCAATCGCGATCGAGGACGTCCGGGTCGTGCCGGGGACGGTGTTTGGCGGCGGGGGCGGCGCGGGCGGCGGCTTGTCGGTCGATGACACCGCGCTGGGCGACCCGTTCACGATCCGGGCGATCGGGACCCCGGACACGCTCACCGGCTCCCTCGCCCGGGCCGGCGGAATCATCGCCCAGCTCGCGGCGACGGATCCGGACGCCACGATCGATGTCGAGGAGGCCACAGAGATCGTGTTGCCCGCGACGACGCGCAACCTCGTCCCCAGCCACGGCCAGCCCCGCGCCTGATACCCTCCCGCCGAATGACAGAGCGACCCGCCCTCGAACTCCTCCTCGGCGACGTGCTGCGGCTTCGGCGACCGCATCCGTGCGGCGGGAGCGAGTGGCTCGTCGACCGGCTCGGCGCCGACATCGGCCTCCGCTGCAGTACGTGCGGCCGCCACGTCCTCGTCGAGCGACGGACCGTCGAGCGTCGCCTTGCGGGCTTCGTGAGCCGCGGTGACCCGGCCCTCAGCGCGGCGGTCGGCCCGCAGACCGACGCGGGTGAGAAGGGTTCATGACCAACCCGCTGGGGGAGGTTGAGCTCGAGGAAGGCGCTCTCGCGGTCTTCAAGAACCGACCGTTCCTCCTGCTCTGGCTGGCCCAGGCGGCCACCCAGATCGGCGGCAACATGGTCATCTTCGGGCTGACGGTCGTCATCTCGAAGGCGACCGGCTCAGTCTCCGCCGTGAGCGCCCTGATCCTCACGTTCCTCGTCCCCGCCGTGCTCTTCTCAGCTGTCGCGGGTGTGTTCGTCGATCGGCTGGACCGACGCCTGGTCCTGATCATCACGAACGTCCTCCGCGGCGGTGCGTTCGTGGCGGTGTTCCTCGTCGGGAACAACCTGATCCTGATCTACCTGCTGAACATCTTCATCTCGACCGTCACCGTCTTCTTCGCTCCGGCCGAGGCGGCGATGATCCCGAAGCTTCTGCCGCGGCGCCAGCTGCTCGCGGCGAACGGTATCTTCACGCTGACCCTCAACGCGGCGTTCGCCCTCGGGTTCGCCCTCGTTGGCCCGCTCGTCGTCAAGATCGCCGGACCCCAGGCGCTGCTCATCCTCGTCGCGGTCCTGTACTTCATCGCGGCCGGTTTCTGCTCCACGCTGCCCCCATATGCACCGTCCACGCCGGCGCGCCAAGCGTTCGGTCGCAAGACGGTGAGCGAGACAGAGCAGGCGGTCGAATCGATCTTCTCCCAGTTGCGCGAGGGACTCGACTACATCCGACGGCATCGGGAGATCCGCTGGTCGCTCATCTATCTCGGGGTCGCGGCCTCACTCGTCGGCGTGCTGGGCGTGCTCGGACCGGCGTTCGCCGAGACGACCTTGGGGCTGCAGGAAGAGGACTTTGTCGTCGTCGTCCTGCCGCTCGGGATCGGGATCGTCATGGGAATCCTGCTGCTGAACACCTACGGCAAGCTCCTCCCACGACGGCGCGTCATCGAGGGTGGCATGGTGGCGCTCGGGTTCCTCATCCTGGCGATGGCCCTGTCCGGCCGCATCAGCAGGTTCCTCGCCTCGACCCAGACGGCGACCGGGCTGCCCGACCTGTCACTGCTGACCTCGCTGCTGTCGATCGTGGTCGCGGTCGCCTTCTTCGCCGGGATCGCCTACGCGTTTGTCGCGATCC
>JANMPL010000548.1:0-4492 GCA_031369845.1 Chloroflexota bacterium | reverse complement strand
GGGCAGGGGAGTCGCGCCCAAGATCCCACATGGCGACGTCGGTCCGGCCGATGATCCGCCAGCCGCCGGGCAGCTCGAACGGGTAGACAGCGGTCTGCTGGCCGGCGATGCCGACGCTGCCGGCCCGGATGCGCTCTCTCGGCGCCGCCAGGCGGGGCGTCGCGATCTGTGTCGACAGCGGGCCGAGGTAGGCGAACCCGGGCGCGAACCCGAGGAAGAACACGCGGTACTCCGTTCCGGCGTGAAGCTCGATGACGTCGCTCGGGCGTAGATCGTTGAGGGCCGCCACGTCGGCGAGATCCGGGCCGTCGTCGCCGCCATATCGAACCGGGATCTCGACGAGCGCGCCCGCCTTTCCGGCGCCCGGCCCGGAGGGTGGTGGCTCCACGGGCCCCTCCGCCAGCAGTCCCGCGACCACCCGGCGAGCCTCGTCGGGATCGACGGCGATGGGGTCAAACGGGACGAGTACGCTGGCGTAGGCCGGGACCGCCCGCCGGAACCGGGTATCGGTCGTTCTCAACCGCTCGACGGCCGCAGCAAGGGCGTGAGCCCGCTCGTTCAGGCCAGGATCGATTCGATCGCCCAACGTCACGAGCAGCGCGCCGTCGCCCAACGGCGCGATCGAGGGCGCTTCCTCGGTCACGACCCGAGTGCTGCGATCGTCACGCCGGCATCTGTCAGAGCCGCCCGGATGGCCTTCGCGAACTCCGCGGCGGCCGGCGTGTCGCCATGAATGCAGATCGTGTCGGCCCGAACCGCGACTACGTGGCCGTCGTGAGTCGTGACGCGGCCATCGCGGACGATGGACAGCGCCTGCGCCGCGGCGAGCTCCGGTGACGCGAGGACCGCGCCTGCGAGGCGTCGCGAGCGGAGCGTCCCGTCGGACTCATAGGCCCGGTCGGCGAAGGCCTCGGCGGCCGACGCGAGGCCGGCATCGGTAGCGGCGCTCAGCAGGGCGGACCCGGCCAGACCGACGAGCACGAGGTCGGCCGACACGCGTGCAACGGCTCGGGCGATCGTCGCCGCGACCGCCGGCTCGCGAGCCGCGAGGTTGTAGAGCGCCCCGTGCGGCTTGACGTGGCGGAGCGGCGTTCCTGCGGATCGAGCGAACGCCGCGACGGCCCCGACCTGGTACACGAGCGAGGCCTCCAGCTCGTCCGGCGCCATGTCGAGGTCCCGCCGGCCGAAACCGACGAGGTCCGGGTACCCAGGATGAGCACCGACCGCGACACGATTCGCGACCGCCGCACGAATCGTCCGGTCGATCGTGAGCGGGTTGCCGGCGTGCGCGCCGCAGGCCACGTTCACGCTGGTCACGAGCGGGATGAGCCGCTCGTCGTCGCCCATCGGCCAGGGCCCGACGCTCTCGCCGACGTCGGCGTTGAGATCGACCCTCACCGCGCGCCGCCCGTCCGGGGATCTACGGGCTTGGCACGGAGCCCACCGATGCCGCCGTCGACGGTTCCGTCGACGGTTCGGGGGTGGGCTCGGGCGTGGGCGTCGGCTTCGGTTTCGGCGAGTTCTTGAGCGTTGGTTCCGGGGTGATCTCCGGGGTCGGGGTGGGTTCGACCGACGGCGACGGCGTAGGCTCCGGTGTCGGGCAGAGGACGAGCGGCGCCGCCCCTGACGCCGACGGATCGGGCGTCGGGAGCTCGAACGACGGGACGAGCCCGCTCCCATCGGGCGTCGGCGGCGGGAAGCACGTCGGCTCGGGGGTCGGCCCGGAGCAGCCCCGACCCTCGACGAACGGTCCCCACGACTTGCCGAACGGGGTGAACGATCCGTTGTAGAAGTAGACAACGGGTGTTCCGTTGACGCCGCCCCTGGTGCCGGGGCCCCGACGTGCGCGGGCGAGCCAGTCGCGGTCGGCCCGCATCCAGTTCTCGAACTTGTTCTCGAAGCCCACGTGGTCCAGCACCACCGACCCGCAGAGCTCGGGTGGCAGGCCGTTCGTCGGCTCCGTGCCTGCGATGAACCATTCCTCGACCGACGGTCCGCCCGCCGCGGGCTGCAACCCCGTCCACGGATCGATCTTCGCCTTCACGAGACCATCCGGCGCGGGGAAGTCGTTGATCGCCCAGCTCTTGGACGCCTCGGCCATGAAGCCCTGCCAGACGAAGGTCGTCACGTCGATCGAGAAGATCTGTTTGCCCGGCGTCGACACGACAGAGTTGTCGCTGTTGCCGTTCCAGGCACCGACTGCCAGGGCGAACTCGCCCGCGGTCCTGCCGTCGGCGGTCGGCGGCGCGATGAACCCGTAGGCATTGAGGTCCTTCGCGTCGTTGTTCGTGCCGGTCTTGAGCGTGGCCGCGCGCCGCGCACCTTCGGTATTGGTGATCGCGAACTTGCCCCAGAAGGGGTTCACCTTCGGGTTCGTGTTGCCGGCGAGGATGTCGGTCACGATGTAAGCCGCCTGCGCGCTCGCAGCCTGGGTGCCCTCCGGCGCGACGTACGGATCCGTGACGGGCGTGCCGCCGGCGTCCTTGATGCTCAGGATTGTCGTGTGGGGGATGAGGCGACCGGCGTTGGCGATCGTTCCGTATGCGGACACGAGGTCGATCGGGCGGACCTCCTGGACGCCGAGGGCGAGCGACAGGCCCGCCTGAGTCGTCTCCGTCCTGAACTGCATCCCGAAGTCCTTGGCACGAGCGAAGACGTGCTCGACGGAGTTGACGGCCGCGGCCCTGACCGACGGCAGGTTCAGCGAGAACTGGAGCGCTGTCCGGACACGGACTGGGCCGCGCTCGAGGTTGTCCGCGTCGCCCGGCGTGTAACCGCCGCCGAAGTCCACGGCGGAGTCCATGAGCATCGAGCCCGCCGTCATGATCTTGTCGTCGATTCCGGTCAGGTAGTTGAACGGCTTGAAGGCCGACCCCGGCTGGCGCCAGCCGCTGCCGACGACGTCGTATTTCGGCTGGAACTCGGGCGAGCTCTTGGGCGAGTAGTAATTGGCACTGCCGACGTAGGCGACGAGCTCACCTGTCTGGTAGTCGAGGGCGACGAGTGCGCCGTTGCGGACGTTCTTGTCGCGGAGTTTGGCCATCCAGGGCTCGTACTTGAGGCCCAGGCCCTTGGCGGACGCCGCCGGATCCTTGGCGCTTGGGACGACCGTGGCGGCCTTGACCCACTTCTCGGCGATCGCCTGGAGGTTCGTGTCGAGCGTCGTCGTGATCCGGAGACCGCCGTTCTCGAGCGCGTCGCAGGTCGGAGCGTCTTCGCCGCAGAGCTTCGTCGCGAGCTCTTTCTGGACCGCCCAGACGAAGTGCGGCGCAATCCAGTTGGGGGTCTGCTGCGGCGCCAGGACGACCTTCTCGTCCTTCGCCGCTCGGAAGTCGGCGGCATCGTACTGGCCGCGTGACAGCGGATTGCGGTCGCCCTCCGCGAGCAGGTCAAGGATCTGGTTGCGCCGCTGGACGATCTCGGTGTCCTCGGGAACCACGAGCGTCGCCTTGCCGGGACAGGTCCCATCGTCGGCGAGCTTGACGTCGCATTCGTCGATCGCGTTGAGCACCAGGTCATAGTTCGAAGGCGATTTCGGGAGGGCGGCGAGGATCGCCGCTTCGGCGATCGACAGGTCGTTGAGCTCCTTGCCGAAGTACGACCTGGCGGCGGCCTTGATCCCGTAGCTCTGGTTGCCGTAATAGTTCTGATTGAGGTAGGCGGTGATGATCTTCCGCTTGCCGGGTTCGCCCGGGTAGGCCTCGGTCAGGCGGATCGACTGGATGATCTCCTTGAGCTTCCGCTCGACCTGGCGCTCCGGATCCTGGACGAGGTCATCGTCGAGCAGGCGCTGGCGCACGAGCTGCTGGGTGATCGTCGAGGCGCCGCGGCTCCGGCCACGGAGGCTGTCGATGCCGGCCGACACGATCGCCATCGGATCGAAGCCCGTGTTCTCCCAGAACGTCTTGTCCTCGACCGCCGTCTGGGCGTCGATGACGATCGGTGGGATGTCCTCGAAGGCGACGACCTCCCGGCGGGACTGGCCGAAGCGGGCCAGCTCCGTCTGGCCGGTCCGGTCGTAGATGATCGACTCCTCCTGGAAGGAGATCTTGTCGAGGTCGGCCGGCTTGGGCAGATCCGAGGTCAGGCCCGCGAACGCGGACACCGTGGTGACGGCAATGAGGAGCGCCACGCCCGCGAAGAGGAACCAGATGACGATGGCCACCATGCCGACGCCGGTGGGGCTGGTTCGCTCCCCGGCGGGGGCACGGCGAGTGGCGCGCGGGGTTTCGTACAAGGGGACTCCGGCTCGTGGTGATGTTCGGGCAAGGATGCCACCCCGCGCCGGTTCGGGTGCGCGGCGGACCGCCGTCGTGGCTACGGCGGCGTGACAAGTCGTGGCCCGCGGCCGGTTGCCGACTCTTCTCGGCGACGCGCGCCGAGCTCATCAGACGACGGCGAACCGGGGCAGATGGGCGACGTTAGCCTCGAGCAGCGCGTCGAGCAACGGCTTGGCGACTTCCCAGTTCCGGACAAGCGGATTCGCCATGAG
>JANMPL010000529.1:0-2449 GCA_031369845.1 Chloroflexota bacterium | reverse complement strand
TCGCCGCCGGCCACCGCCAGCTCGACATCACGGAACTGCCCGTCGGCCGTCGTCGCGGTGCGGGCGAGCAGGTCGACGCCGTCGAGGCGCATTGTCATTGACCCGGCGCGCAGGTCCCCCCATCTCACTCCCGTCGCCTCGATCTCGACGCGGTCCGCCCGACCGAGGGCCAACACGAGTGGCGGGTCTGCGTGGACCGTGACGTCGAGCTTGTCGGCATCGAACGCGGAGCTCGTCAGGCTGGCCTTCACGACCGTCTCGGCCAGCGGCACGCCCCCGAACCAGACGATCCCGACGAGGAAGGCGGCGGCGATGATCAGGACGCTGAGACAGCCGCGCACCGGTCAGGTCCCAGCCGTTCCGTAGCCGAGGTCGACGAGCGCGGCGAGCGCCGTTCCGCGCTCGTCGTACGCGACCGGCCCGCCCGACCCGATGATCGAGTGCTCGTGACCCTTCCCGGCCAGCAGGACGATGTCGCCCGGACGTGCCCGTTCGAACGCGGCTGCGATCGCCGCGGGGCGGTCGGCGATGAGCAGGAGATCGTGGCCGCGGCGCTTGCCGGCCGTCTCCGCGCCGCGGGCGATTTCGTCGAGAATCGCCTCGCGGTCCTCGCCGCGGGGGTCCTCGTCGGTTGCGATCACGAGGCGGGCGCGCTCCGCGGCGATCCGGCCCATCATCGGTCGCTTCTCGACGTCCCGCTCCCCGGCCGACCCGAACACCGCGATAAGCCCCCCGCCGCGCGCCGCAGCGACCGGTGCGAGGATCTCGAGGACCGCCTCGAGCGAAGCCGGGCTGTGGGCGTAGTCGATCACGACCCCGAACGGCTGACCCGCGTCGACCCGCTCCATCCGGCCGGGGACGCCCTCGACCGATTCGAGTCCGGCGCGGACCGCGGCCGAATCCAGGCCGAGGCCCTCGCCGAGCGCCACGACCGCGAGGGCGTTGAGGACGTTGAAGCGCCCGGCGAGCCGCAGCTCGAGGCCCGCCGCGCCCGACGGTGCGTCGTAGGCGACGCGAAGCCGTCGGGCGTCCTCCTCGCTGCGCGTGGCCCGGACGTCGGCCGCCGGGTCCGTGCCGTAGGTCACGATCCGCGCGCCGGCCTCCTGGGCCACGCCGACCAACAAGCCTGCCGACGGATCGTCGACGTTGACGACGGCGATCTTCGGCCACGCCGGCGTCGGAGTCGACTTGCGCGGGTTGCCCTCCGAGACGGCGAGGCGCTCGAACAGCGACAGCTTTGCGTCCCGATACGCCTCCCACGAGCCGTGGAACTCGAGGTGCTCGTGGCTGAGGTTCGTCAGGATCGCCGCGTCGTAGGCGATCCCGCGAACGCGATCGGCGGCGAGGCCGTGCGAGGTGGTCTCAACAACCGCGGCCGCGTTCCCCGCCCGGACCATCGCCCGTAGCGCTTGTTGGAGATCCGGCGCGCCGGGCGTGGTCGTGTGCTGCGCGTTCGCCTCGCGACTCGCGCCGATCTTCGTCTCGACCGTTCCGATGAGTCCGCTCGAGAGGCCTGCTGCTTCGAGCGCCGCGACTGCGAGGAACGACGTCGTCGTCTTGCCGTCCGTGCCCGTGATCCCCACGACGCCCAGCTCGTGACTCGGGTCGCCATACCACCAAGCCGCGGCGTCGGCGAGGGCGGCCGGGCTTCGGTCGACGACGACTTGCTGAAGACCGATGCCGGTGAGTGGCCGCTCGACGATCGCCGCCGCGGCACCGGCGGCCGCCGCCTGATCGACGAGATCGTGCCCGTCGACATGCGCACCACGGACCGCCACGAACAGGGCGCCGGGCACGATGCGTCGCGTGTCGTCCGTGACGCCCCGGATCTCCAGGCCGGCCAGCGCCGCCGGCCCGATGGCCCTGCCACCTTCCCGCGCTCCGCGCAGCAGGCCCCCGCGGCCCAGGCGGTCGATCAGCTCGCCGAGCGGCCGCGCCTCCGCCGGCTCCGCGGCCGCGAGTAGCTCTTCGATGGTTGGGGCGGTCACCGCGACGCCGTCCCGCGGCCGCCGACGATCCTGGCGACGCGCGAAGCCAGCCTTCCGGCGAGGTAGCGATTCGGCCGGATCACCTTCTCGTGCGCCCCTGTGAGCTCAAGCCAATGGCCGCCGAACGACAGCTTGTGCTGGTAGAGGCCGTACATCGGCTCCCCCTCCCGCGGCTCCCGGCGCGCGCCCGCGACGTCGGCCCCGCCCAGGTCCATCTCGGCCCGCCGCTCGCGAATCGCCAGCTGGATCGCGCGCCAACGGAGCAGGTGGAGGGCGCCCGGGTGGTCGCGTCGTGCCGTGGCATGGTCGCCCGAGTGGACGGTCGAGAGGCGTTCCCCGTGCCGATACAGCAGGAGGCCCGCCAGCGGCTCGCCGTCAGGGGCGCGCGCCTCGAGGTGGACGAGGTGGCCGGCGCGGTGCGCTGCGCGCCACCAACCGACGAACGATTCCCGCGGCCCGAA
>JANMPL010000488.1:0-5864 GCA_031369845.1 Chloroflexota bacterium | reverse complement strand
GGTCCTCGGGCCGAAGGTGCTCCCTGAGTACCGCGACGAGAACGCGGGCCGGACGACCTGGCGAGCGCTGCGATGTCGCTGGTCGCCGTGCTCGGCGTGATCTTCGGCCTCAAGCAGATCGCCCAGGACGGCATCGGCTGGCTGCCGGTCGCCACGATCGCCATCGGTCTCGTCGTCGGCGGACTCTTCGTTCGTCGCCAATTCACGCTCGCCGACCCGATGATCGACCTCCGCCTTTTCCGGATCCCGGCATTCACTGCGTCGCTCGCGATCAACTTTCTGAGCATTTTTGTGGCCGTCGGCTATTTCCTGTTCGTTGCCCAGTTCCTCCAGCTCGTGCTCGGGCTCTCGCCGCTCGAGGCCGGTCTGTGGTCGCTGCCCTCGGCCGTCGCGTTCATCGTCGCCTCGAACGCCGCCCCGCGGATCGTCCGTCGCCTTCGCGCGGCATACGTCATTGGCGGAGGCCTCGCGCTGTCGGCGATCGGGCTCGCGATCCTGACCCAGGTCGGCGGAACGAACGGCCTCGTGGCCGTGGTCCTCGGCTCGATCATCATCTCGCTGGGTCTAGCGCCGGTCTTTTCGCTGACGACCGATCTGATCGTCGGGTCGGCGCCACCCGAGCGGGCGGGAGCCGCATCCGGAATCTCGGAGACGGCGTCGGAACTGGGCGGCGCGCTCGGAATCTCCGTCCTGGGCAGCATCGGCGTCGCGCTCTACCGCGGCCACATCGCCGACGCCCTCCCCGCCGGCGTCCCGGCCGACGCGACCATCGTTGCCCGCGATACCCTCGGCGGTGCAGTTGCTGTCGCAGGCCAGCTGCCGGCGCAGCTCGGGGCCGCCGTGCTCGACGTCGCCCGTGACGCATTCGTCCATGGGATGCAGGTCGCCACGACGATCAGCGCGGTCATCGCGGTCGGCGTGGCAATCCTTGCCGTCGTGATGCTCCGGAACGTGGGGTCGGGCGAGGAGCGCGAAGCCGCGACCGACGCGGACGCGGTGCTTGTGCGAACGTGCCCACCGCGAGCTTCGACGGCACGTCGCGCCGGCGCCGGATTGCTGACCCGACGTCCTCATTCCTTACGACCCAGAGCCCCTGAAGGAGATCTGCATGCCGACCCCGCCGTCCCCGACGACCATCTCGATACCCGAGCTCCGCGCAGCGGTCCGTGGCACGGTGATCGCGCCCGATGACCCCGGGTACGACGAAGCCCGGACCGTGTTCATCGGCGGGATCGACCGGCGACCGGCGGTCATCGTCCGCGTCGCCGACGCGACCGACGTCGGGACCGTCATCGGGCTGGCGCGGGAGACCGGTCTCGACCTTGCGGTCCGGAGCGGCGGCCACAGCAGCGTCGGCCATTGTGTAGCCGAGGGCGGGATCGTCCTCGACCTGTCTGACACGAAGGCGCTCGACATCGACGTCGAGGGACGCACCGCGTGGGCCGAGACGGGCCTGAGCGCGGCAGAGTTCTCGACGGCCGCATGGGAGCACGGCCTGGCGGTCGGGTTCGGCGACACGGGCTCCGTGGGGATCGGCGGGATCACGATCGGCGGCGGCGTCGGCTATCTCGTCCGCAAGTTCGGCCTGACGATCGACGACCTCATCGCCGCCGACGTCGTCACAGCCGACGGAGAGCTGCTCCGCGTCGACGCCGAGAACCATCCCGATCTGTTCTGGGCGATCCGCGGCGGCGGCGGCAACTTCGGCGTCGCGACCCGGTTCCGGTACCGGCTCCACGAGATCCCGGCGTTCGTCGGGGGCATGCTGATCCTGGCGGCGACGCCCGAGGTGGTCGCGGGGTTCATCGCCGCGGCGGAGGCCGCGCCCGACGAGCTGTCGGCGATCGCCAACGTCATGCCCTGCCCGCCGATGCCCTTCGTGGCCGAGGAGCATCACGGCAAGCTCATCATCCTGGCCCTCATGGCTCACGCCGGCGAAACCGAGGCCGCTGGGCTGCAGGCGCTTGCGCCATTCCGGGAGCTGGCGCCGCCGCTCGCCGACATGCTCAACCCGATGCCCTATCCAGAGATCTATCCGCCCGACGACGAGAGCTACCACCCGCTGGCGATCACGAGGACGATGTTCGTGGAGCGAATCGATCTCCCGGTCGCCGAGACGATCGTCCAGCATCTCGAGGCGTCCGATGCTGCGATGCGCGTCGCGCAGCTCCGGGTCCTCGGCGGGGCCATGGCCCGCGTGCCTGTCGGGGCCACTGCCTTCGCCCATCGCGGCTCCCGGATCATGGTCAACGTCGCCACGTTCTACGAAGGGCCCGACGACATGGACCGGCGGACGGCCTGGGTGGACGGCCTCGCGGCGGCCCTGCAGCAGGACGACCACGGCGCCTACGTCAACTTCCTTGCCGACGAGGGCGAAGACCGGATCCGTGCCGCCTACCCGGGCTCGACCTGGGACCGACTCGCTGCGGCCAAGGTTCGCTATGACCCGACCAACCTGTTCCACCTGAATCAGAACATCCAGCCCGAGGGTGGGACCGAGGGAGCCGAGCGATGACTGAGCCGAGGGCCGACCTCGACACCCGGTTCAGCGACCCGAACGCCACCCCGACGCCGTGGTCCGACGGGCGGGCGCTCCTGGAGGGCGCGAAGGTGTATTGGCTCTCGACCGTCCGCCCCGACGGGCGGCCCCACGTGACGCCGATCGCGGCCGTCTGGGTCGATGGCGCGCTGCACTTCACGACCGGCAAGACCGAGCGCAAGGCGAAGAACCTCGAGCGGAACACGCATGTCGCGGCCACGACCGGTTCCAACCTCCTCGCGGGCCTCGATGTCGTGGTCGAAGGCGTTGCGGTGCCCGTGAAGGACGAGGCCAGGCTCCAGCGTCTCGCCCAGAGCTACATCTCGAAGTACGACGAGCTCTTCGTGTTCCGAGTCCGCGACGGGGCTCTGTGGATCGAGGGCAGTGAGGATCCGGGCCTGGCGTACGAGCTGATACCGACGAAAGCCTTCGCGTTTGGCAAGGCGCCCTACAGCCAGACCCGTTGGCGCTTCTAGCCCGGAGCCGGGGTGGAATGGCCGACAGGGTAAGATCGCTCCTCGTGCAGGAAACGTCGCGCCGAGAGCGGCGGCGGAGAGGAGCGACCGGGGATGACTGACGTTGCGGCCGGAGGTCGCGCCGCCCAGCGGACGGCAACGGACGGTGCCGAGGAGCTGGGAGCCCAGCTGGATGAGCATCGGACCGAGCTGACTGCCTACTGCTATCGGATGCTGGGGTCGGCGTTCGAGGCCGAGGACGCGGTCCAGGACACGTTCGTGCGCGCGTGGCGCGCGTTCGATCGTTTCGAGGGCCGATCGGCGCTCCGCTCGTGGCTCTATCGCATCGCGACGAACGTGTGCTTCGATATGCTGAGCGGGCGAGAGCGGCGGGCACGGCCGATGGATCTCGGGCCGGCGTTGACGGCCGACACTCCCCTGGGCGCGGCGCTGCCGGAGGTCACCTGGATCGAGCCGGTCCCCGACGGCCGCGTCTTGCCGGTGGGCGGCGATCCGGCGGCAGTGGCCGAGCTGCGCGAGTCGGTCCGACTCGCATTCGTCGCCACGCTCCAGCACCTCCCGCCACGCCAGCGGGCCGTGCTGATCCTGCGGGAGGTCCTGCAGTGGCAGGCCACGGAGGTCGCGGAACTCCTCGACACAACGGTCGCGTCGGTCAATAGCGCGCTCCAGCGAGCCCGCGCCACACTCGGGACCAAGGAGGCTGCGACCTCCGACGCACCGGAGTCAATGGACGATGAGCAACGGGCACTCCTCGCCCGCTACGTCGACGCAGTCGAGCGGTATGACATGGACTCGCTGACGTCGCTCCTCCAGGAGGACGCGACGTGGAACATGCCGCCGTACGAGCTCTGGCTGCAGACGCATCTCGACATCCGCAAATGGTGCCTCGGGCCCGGAATCGGCTGCCGCGGCTCCCGTCTGATCCCGACCGTTGCGAACGGTTCTCCGGCCTTCGGTCAGTACAAGCCGAGCCCCGATGGAGGCTTGGAGCCCTGGTCGCTCCAGGTGCTCGAACTCTCAGATGGCCGGATCAGCGGGATCACGTTCTTCCTCGACACGGCCACGCTGTTCCCGCTGTTCGGCCTCCCGCCCCGCCTCGGGGCCTGACCGCTCGCTGACCGGCACCGCGTCGCTCAGTCCCATGAACGCGAGCAGGCCGCGGAGCTCAGCCGACGCGTGCTGGACGCGTACCCGGCGACCCAGCCGCCGAGCGGTGAGCTGCAGCCGCGCCAACGCATCGACCGTGACGGCATCCGGTGCGAGGATCGCTCCGACGTCGCACACGAGCTGATCCGAGGGATCGTCGGCGAGCAGGAACCGGGCGCGTTCGCACAGCCCGGGGATGTCGGTCCGATCGATCCGCCCGCTCGTGCCGAGCTGGATCTCAGCCGAAGGCACGTCCGCGGGGAAGGGTGTCGGCGGCGACTCGTCGGGCGCGGCCAACGGCGGAGCTCCTTTCCTGATCCGCGACGAAGACCGAGCGCGGAGGCGCCGGCGAGCGAACTCGCCTGGCGCCACCTAGTAAGACCGCGGACAGCAACGAAACTCATCGGTCGCCGACGACGACAGGTAGCGAGGGCAGCGGCACAATGTGGCGACGGAGGAGGACACGATGGTAACGAGCAGTGCGACGACACCCGACGAGATGATCGCGGCCCTGCCGCCCGAACGGCGCGAGGCCATCGCAAAGGTTCGAGAGGTGGTCCGGGCGAACCTCCCGCCCGGCTACCAGGAGGGGATGCAGTTCGGGATGATCGCCTGGTGCGTGCCGCTCGAGCGCTACTCGGATACGTACACAAGCAGCCGCTGGGCCTCGCGGCGCTGGCCAACCAGAAGAACTACATGTCGCTCTACCTGAACACCGTGTACGGCGACCCCGACACAGAGCGCTGGTTCCGCAAGCGCTTCGCCGCCTCGGGCAAGAAGCTCGATATGGGCAAGTCGTGCGTTCGCTTCCGGAAGCTCGACGATCTGCCCCTCGACGTGATCGCCGAGACGATCGCCCGGACGCCGGTCGACCGCTATATCGAGCGCTACGAGGCGGTTCGCGGGTCGTCAGGCAAGTTGAGGTCAGCAGCCGCCGACCAGGACGTGTAGCGGGGCGGCCACTCGTCCGGGTCGTCCCTCAGCCCGAGCAGCGCCGACTCGATCGAGAACTCGAAGAGGTCGTACGTCTCGTCGGGCTCGAAATTCCACTGTGCGGCGACCGCCGATCGGACGTCACCGTCATCGATGAGCGTCGCTCGACCGCGGACGGCGAATTCTCGCGGGACGTCCGGGTCCTGATGGGTGTGCAGCGCGTAGCGGCCATCCGTCGCCAGATCCCGCCGCTTCGGCGAGCGGTTAATGAAGGCGTAGAGCCGATCGTCGACGATCCCGACCGAGATCGGATGGATCCGCGGCGGCTCGTCGCCGCGAACCGTGGCGAGGAGGGCCTCGCCGTGATCACCGCGGTAGAGCAGCCGTCGGGCCTGGGCGGCCAGGTCCGGCGCGCCGGAATTGAACTCTGCCCATGTCACCATCCGGTCTGGCCCTCACGTGCATCTCGTCACAGCTTTATCCGTAGGGTGTCGCACCACTGGCCCTCGCGGCAAGGGCCAGTGGTCGGATGCGCTGCGATCAGGAGACCAAGCAGGGGCTCGGCGGATGGACGCCGTCGCCGAGGCTGACGGTGATCGCGTCGAACCCCGCAACCGTGCTATCTCGGACGGCAATAAGGGCACTATCGACCTCGTCGACGGGCGGGCCGGGCGGAAGCGCGCCGCTGATCCGGACGAGGCGACCGTTCGCCTCCGCCAGCACCCGGCTGACCGAACCCAGCTGGTCGACCAGGCCGGTGGAGGTGGCAT
>JANMPL010000477.1:0-10239 GCA_031369845.1 Chloroflexota bacterium | reverse complement strand
CCAGCGGGCGGTGCCGATCGCGCGCTGGCAGGACGGCAAGCGAAACATCCTGTTCGTCGGACGGCATGAGCCTCGGAAGGGCCTCCTCGAGCTGCTCAAGGCCCACCGGATCCTTCGCAAGACCGGCTGCGACTGCCGGCTGCTCGTCGTCGGGACGGGCCCGCTCGGGCGCGAGGCGCGGCGCTACGTCGCGACGCGGCGCCTCCAGGGCGTCGAGTTCCTGGGCCGCGTGAGCGACAAGGAGAAGGCCCAGCTCTTCCGGACCGCCGATGTCTACGTCTCGCCGGCGACCGGCGGCGAATCGTTCGGGATCGTCCTGCTCGAGGCGATGGCGGCCGGCACGCCGATCGTTGCCTCCGACATCCACGGCTACAAGGGGGTCGTCCGGCGCGGCCGCGAGGCGCTCCTGGTCCCGCCGCGCGAGCCGAAGGCGATCGCCGCCGCCGTCGGGCGCCTCCTGCGGGACGACGACCTTCGCGCCGAGATGGGGCGGGCCGGCGTGGCGAGGGCCCAGGAGTTCAGCTGGGAGCGGGTGACCCGCAAGGTCGACGACTACTACGGGGTGGTTATCCGCCGACTCGCCGCCCACGGCGAGCTGCCAGCCGGATTCTCCGCGCCGATCCCGCCATCACTTCGGCCCCCGAGCCCGGCCATTCCGGTCACCGGCCGGCCCGTCGAGGACATCGGCGACATCGGCGGCGCGGTCGAGTCGTTGCGCTAGCCGCCGCGAGCCTCGGGCGCCAGGCCGGCGGCCGCGTCCGCCGCATCCGCCGCGTCGGCCTCCCGCTCGGCGAGCGCGATTCGCCAGACCCAGGCCGAGTAGGCCAGGACGATGCACAGCAGGATCAGGGCCACGGCGAGGACCGCGGGGATCGTGTCGAAGAGCTTGACGCCCGTGACCACGCTCTCGCGGAGCTTCGGGAACTGGAAGGCGTAGACCCAGGTCGGCAGGATCCCCTGGTAGGCGTTCGCGACGACCGCGGGTAGGGGCAGCGCCGAGATATTCGGGTAGAAAACGAGGAACCAGGCGACGACAGCGGTCACGAGCCCGATCACGAATCGACGCGCGTCCCGCGCCGTCGCCACGAACAGGGCGAGCAGCAGCAGCGGCAGGCCGAAGATGATGGCAACCGGCTCGACAGGGATGGTCGTCAGCGTCAGGAGCGGCGTCACCGGCACGATCCGGACGAGCAGCAGCCCGAAGAGCGCGGCACCGGCGGTGATCGCAAGCGGCATGAGCTGGCCGAATGAGCCGTCGCCGCCCCGGCTGACATCAAGCGATGAGAGCTGGCGCAGGAACACGAGGATCGCGACGCAGACGACGACGCCCAGGACGAGCGTCTGTGCCGTCAGGACGAACTCCGGGATGAGCGGCGGGCAGACCTGCGAGTTCGGAACGGCACGCTCGACGCCGACGAAGGCGCAGAGGGGCCGATCGAACAGCCACAGCAGCGCCGGACCCAGAACGGCAACGCCTGCCGACACCCGCGCCAGGAGCCAGATCCGCCTCGAGGTCCCGTGCCACAGTTCTGCGGCGAAATAACCCAATGCGAGGATCACGAACGGCAAGCTCGTGTAGTAGTGGTACTGGAACGCGGGCCGGTCGATGCGGGCCCAGGCGATCCACTGGCAGGCGAAGGCGATCGCGATGAGAGCGAGCGCCAGGCTCCGTCGGGCGTAGGCCTGCCAGGCGATGAAGGCCAGCGCCGGCACGCCCAGCCACCAGACGACCAGATTGCCCGCGTCGTACACAGCGGCGGTCGTCGAGCCGGCGAACCCCTCCTGGTAGAACCAGACCGGCTTCAAGTCGAACGGCCACGCCCACCACGGGGACGACGCCGCGTGCCCGTCGGTCAGGTTGTTGTGGTAGTCGTACATCTGCTGCGTCAGGTCGACCAGCGTCTGGCCCTCGTGGCCGGGCGGCCACGTGGCGGTGATGCGGTGGCCCTCGACGAACGCCCACGGGATGTACGACACCACGTACAACGCGATCGGGATGACGAGCAGGCAGCCGATCATCCACGCGATCGGGAGCCCGAGGAGCGCCCCGGGCCGCAGCCAGGCCTCGCGCGGCGGCGGCGCGGGCGGCGGCAGGAGCGCCGCAGCGTCCGTCGGGTCAGGTGGGGGAGCGAAGGGGCCGAAGCCGGCTCGGCCGGCCAGCGCAAACAAGCCATAGGAGATCAGCGAGAGGACGACCAGCGCCGCCGCAACGTGCATTGGTGTCAGGACGACCATCATCTTGCTCGCGATCTGGGGCACGGGCACCGCGACGAGCTGGGTCCCCGCCTGGCCGAGGCCGATGGCGGCCAGGGCGATGATGCCGCCGAGCGCAGCAGGGCCGCCGACCGCAAGGCGCGTCTCGTCGTCGGACCAGGCGATGGGGTGGAGGACATTGACGACCACGGCGATCGCGGTCAGGGCGACCATGATCGCCACGAACGGGAGGTTGCCGAGCCCTGTGTTCGCCGGCACGGCCAGCGCGAGGTGGCCGAGGATCGCCGTCATCGCGATCAACGCGGCGATGAGGATGAGCCTCCCGAGCGCGCTCCTGACGAGCACCAGGATCCCGAGCGCTCCGATCGCGTAGAGCGCGACCCATTTCGAGGCAAGCGCAAGCCCCAGGAACACGCCGATGGCCGGCATCGCGACCCAGAACGCGCCGCGCCATCGCCACGCGCCGGTCCAGATCGCGGCGAACAGCGTGTACGCGGCGATGATCCCGAGCCCGACGTACGCGTCGTTCATGCCGATCCGCGACTGGACAAAGAACATCCCGTCGGCGATCGCAAAGATGCCGACGAGGACGCCGATCTCGCGGCGGCGGAAGAGGATCCGCGCCAGCAGGTAGAGCAGGCCGGCCATCAGCGCCCCGGCGATGACTCCCGGCAGGCGCCACGCGAACGCGTGCTTCCCGATCTCTACGCTCGCAACCGCACCGTCGCCGCCGAAGGCCAGGATCTGCTGGCGATCGGTGCTGGGGTAGGCCTTGGAGACGTCCATCGCCCAGGCCGACGGCTCGAACGGCAAGCGGGCATCGGCGAAGACGGCTGGTGGATCCGCGTGAGTCTCGATCACGTAAATCGTCCATCCCGTGCCGTCAGGCGTTGGGCCGAGGACGTGGGCCATCTGCGAGGCGTCGTCGTAGGCGACGCGGGTTCCGATGGCGGGCAGCGGCAGACTCCGCTGGAGCACGGGGCCATCCTTCGCGGAATCGCCGCCGACGGCGATGATCGCCACCGACCCTGGAGCCCCGGTGCTGGAGCTTCCACCGCTCGTGACGTACAGCTTCCCGCCGTCCATGGCGACGTAGGCGAGGCCGCGCGCCCCGCCGTCGATCTTGGTCGAGGTCACGACGTCACCGGTCGCCGCCGCGACGAACGTCACGCCGTCGGGCGTCGCGACGGCCACCCGCGAGCCGCTCTCGACCGTCAGGCCGGCCAGCCGGCCGTCCTTGATCGCCGCTTCCACGTTCTGCCGCTGATCGACGCCCCCGACACCGGCCACGACCGTCGACTCGGCCGTGGAGCGTAGGCGCGTCTCGTACGTCGCCGCGTCACCGCCCAGCAGATCGGCCAGGACCGTGGCGGCCGCCGCCGGATCCTCAACCGAGCCCGCGGTGGCCATCAGCGTGGAGCCATTGCCGCCGGGTGCAAATCCGGCGATCCCCGCGATATCGATTGTGTTGACTTGTTCGGCCGAGACAGCGTCAAGCGTGACGAGCCGGTCGTCGTCGGTCGCCACGAGGAGCGTCTGGCCGTCGTCCGTCGCATACATCTGGCGGATCGACCCCTCGATCGTTGCAAAGGCCTGCGGGCCCCCGACGAGCTGCGACGTATCGAGGCTGGAGACGCCGTCGAGCGAGGAGAGGTCGAACGTGAGGACCTGGCCGTCGGTCGTGCCGATGAACAAACGCTCGAGGACCGGGTCGATCGTCAGCGCGACTGCGCCGGCGACTGGTGCGGCGAATATGGGCTCGCGTGTCTGGAGATCGTAGGAGCGCAGCTCGGAGCCGGTGACGATGTGGACGCGCTCGCCGGCGCGACCGCCAGAGATGGCGGCATCGTCCCGCCGCGGTTCGACGAGGGCATCGCGCACCGGCACGCCGAGGTCGCTCGTTGCGCTGACCCGGTCATCGCCCCAGGCGACGATGCCTCCCGCCATCGCGTATTTGGCGAGGTGAGGGTGGGTCCACTCGTAGATGCTGTGAGAGATCCCGTAGCGCCAGTCCTGGAGGAACTCGGTGGCGGTACGGGCGTGGTAGACCTCGTCGAAATGCATCTGGTACGGCTCGGCGAGTCGGAAGACACGGAGGCCGAGGCTCGCCACGATGATGACGACGACGAACCAGAGGTCGAGCCGATCGAGGCGACCGGTGGGCTCGCCGTGGAGCGCCCGCGAGCGATCCGCTCGGAGCGGCCGGTCGTTGAGACGGGCCTTGAGCCAGCCGATGACGCCGACCTCGGCGAAGCTGGCGTTCTCGGACCAAGTTGGCAGCGCGGGCTCCAATGGGTCGGGATACTGGACCGGACCAGCGGCGGCAGCCGCGCTCCTTGCTGGGCCGACGCTGGACCCTGAGGGCACCTCCTGCCACCTATCGCGTGGCGCCAGCCCATAGTCCTCCGCGTCCTCGTCCTCCTCGAATTCGTCGGCCCCCTCCGCGATCTCGGCCTCGAGCGCCGCCATCGCGCCCGGACGGATCTGGAGGAAGGCCCAGATCGCGGCAACGAGGTTTGCCAAGGCCACGACGACAACGCCGGGCGTGCTCCTGATCCACGACCCAATGCCGAGCCAGTCCGTGATGGCAGGGTTGCCCGGATAGATCGTCGTAAGGACGACGTACATGTTCAGGAAGGTCGCGGCCGACAGGACGATATAGGCGACAAGCCAGCGCGGTGAGACCGCCGCCAGGATGGCCCCGAGCGCGAAGAACGGGAACATATACCGCTCGTGAACGCGGGTCGGCAGCACGAAGAAGGCGATCGCCAGCAGCGCCACGCCGACGAGGATCGTGAGGCGGTCCGGGCGTCGGGCGACCATCGCACCGACGACGAATAACGCTGCGACGAGCAGCGCCGTGCCGATGAGAACGGCCGGAATCGGACCGACCTGGAACGCGGTCTGGCAGATCGGGCCGTTGGGGAGGGGGTTCTGGATGACGGCATCGCAGATCCATCCGCCGTTTGCCGCCAGCCCGGTCCGATCCAGTTCGGCCAGCGCCCACGGGTTGTAGGCGTTGACGGTGACGTAGGGATAGCCACCGGCCGTCTTGAAGATCTGGTCGGCCAGGCCGGACCGCAGCCCGCCGTCGCGGAGCTCGATGACCGACAAACCGAACGGGGCGCACAGGACGAGCGCGGTGACGAGCCCGGCGACCGCGGTAGTGACGATGCGGACCGGATCGCCCGTCCGGCGCTCCCATGCCCGGAGCCGCTCGAGCCAGCCGGTCGGGGGTTCGATCCAGCCGCTCGAGGCCGGCTCGTGGTCAGGGGTAGCCGGCTCAACGTCGGTTGATACCAGGCTCAAGGGGTCGGTCCGTCCGTGACCGCCGGCCGGCCAGAGCGCCCGACGGATCGTGACGATGGCGACGACCGGGACGAGGATCCCGAGCTGCGGCTTGACGAGCGCGGCGATCACTGTCCAGACCGCCGCTCGCTCCGGGTGGTCTCGCCAGAGTTCCCGCACGCCGAGAAGGAGAAAGACGACGCCGAACGAGTCGACCTGACCCCAGACCACGGAGTCGAACCAGCTGACGGGGTTCGCGACGGCGAAAAGTGCCGCCAAGAGCGCCGCCCGCCGGCCCGCCCCGAGCTCGGTGGCCATCGACCAGACAAGCCAGCCGATCGCGACGTCGGCGAAGATCGCCGGGAGCTTGATCAGGTCGCCAATGCCGCCGGCGGCCTGGCCCACAAGGCCGACGAGGTAGAGAACGAAGAGGTAGCCAGGCGTGTAGTCATGGAAGCCCGGTCGGTCGTAGAAACCGTGGAGACCGTTGGTGGCGAGATCGGTCGCCCAGCCTCGGAAGGAGGCGAGATCGAACTCCAGCCCGGTCCCGGGGTACGCATATGCGATGATGAGGCGGAAGGCGAGCGCGGCCGCGAGCACGATCAGGATCGCGCCGACGCCATCCCGCGTCCAGGTCGTCCGCGTCGGTGCGTCCGCGCCCCGGCTCGACCCGCCAGGTGCGCGGGTTGTCAACGGAGAGAGGTCTCCTGCACGAGCATTTTGAGGTGGATCGCAGGGTAGCACAGGGTCGGTCGCAGGGGCCCGGATCGGACCCGGCAGGCAACGTCACGACGGTAGCGGGTCGCCGCAGACCGACGAGGGAGACGCTGACGTCGGTGGCCATCGGGCTCGTCCTCGTCGCGATCGCCCTGGTCGTCTACTCGCACACGAAGCCGTATCGCTTCTACGACCACTTCGAGTGGCAGGCTGAGGCATTCCTCGAAGGCCAGACGGCGATCCGCTATCCGGTCGAAGCCACCGACGACTCGCCCGGCAACGCGTTCTTCAACGACGTCCGGCAGGTGCCATCGAACGACGGGGTGCCGCGCGGCGACATCCCCTTCCCGCCGCTGCCGGCGATCCTCCTGCTGCCGTTCGTGGCCGCGTGGGGCCACCAAGCGGACGGCCAGTTCATTTTCGCCGTCGTCGGCGCGATCGACGTCGGGATTGCCTGGTGGGCACTCGGTAGGCTGCCGATCCGGCGCTGGGTCCGTCTCGCGACGACCGTCTTCCTCGCCTTCGGGACGGTGCTCTGGTACGCGTCCGAGCTGGGCACGACCTGGTACCAGGCCCATGTGCTCGCGGTTGGCCTTGCGATGCTGGCCGTCGGCGTCGCGCTCCGGGCCGATCCGCACGCGGCGATCGACGAGAACGACCTGCCTGAGGACGACGAGCCCGGGGCGGAGCCTGACCCCCCGTCGGGCGCCGTGGCATCCGTGATGAGCCTGCTTCGTTCGATCGACCGCCGCCAGCTCCTCGCCGGGCTGCTCTTCGGCCTCGCCTGCACCTCTCGCCTCTCCGTGCTGTTCGCTGCGCCGTTCTTCCTGCTCGTCGGTGGCGGTGGGACATGGCTGCGGCGGGGCTTCTCAGCCGGGGTTGGCGCCGCGATTCCGGTCGGCGCGCTGCTGCTCTACAACCTCGTCTCGACCGGCCACGTCCTCCATCCGGGCTACCAGTTCCTGTATGAGCAGGAGGCCGGCTTCTACACGACGCTCGGCTACAACGTCTCGTGGGGAATCGAGGATCCCCGCTACATCCCCCAGAATCTCGGGATCATGCTGTTCAGCACGCCCGCCGTCGAGCCGAACATCTACCCGGCGAGCCTCGGGGGCGGACGCGAGCTGTGCGTCGATCCGGCGATGATCCGGGGGCTGTTCGAGCCGGACTGCCCGATGGCCGTGCCACTCGATATCGGGATGAGCGTGATCCTGACCAGCCCCGCCTTCCTGTTTGCCATTCCGGCCCTCCGACGCTACGGCCGGAGCAGGGCGGTGACCGGCGCGGCGCTGGCGGTGGTCATCGTCGCCGTCGTCAACCTCATGCACTTCAGCCAGGGCTGGGTCCAGTTCGGCTACCGCTTCAGCCTCGACTTCGTGCCGTGGGCGCTCGTGCTCGTCGCCCTGGGGATGGAGCGAATCAGGTCGGGGATGGGGGTCGCCATCGCCACGGCACTGGTCGGCATTTCGATCGCAGTCAACTTCTGGGGCGTGGTCTGGGGCAACCTGCTCGGATGGTGAAACGGCCGGGCTTGAGGCTCCTGGCGCCGGTCGGCGTCGGGGTCATTGCCACTGTGCTGGCAACGTGGCGGCTGATGCCTGGTGTCGGCCTCTGGGATACCGCGGAGTTCCAGGCGATCCCGCCGCTCCTCGGGACCGCCCATCCGACCGGCTATCCGACCTACGTCATCCTCGGCTGGCTGGCGTCAATCGTCCTGGCGCCGTTCGGTGAGCCCGCGTTCCGGATGAACTTCCTGTCGGCGATCCTCGTCGGCGTCGCGGCCGGGATCACGGTCGACCTGCTCCGGATGCTGACCCGCTCGACGCTCATCGGGGTCGCCGCCGGCGTCGGGCTCGCGGCGACGCCGATCGTCTGGGCAATCGGCACGCATGCCGACCCGCATGCCCTCCACCTCGTGCTCCTCGCCGCCATCCTGTGGCTGCTCGTCCGCTGGGAATCGGCCCGCCTCGGGGATCCGTCGCGGGCCGATCGCTGGCTCGTGGCCGCCGCGGCCGTCACCGGCCTGTCGGCTGGCAACCATTCGCTGACGCTACTGCTCGCCGTCCCGATCGGCCTCTTCGTCCTTGCCGTCGAGCCGTCGATCCTGTCCCGCGGCCGGCTCATGGCACTCTGCGTGGCGGCCTTCGTCGTGCCCGCGGCCGTCGTCTATCTCGAGCTGCCGATCCGCGGCGGCGCGATCGGTTTCCTCAAGGCTCCGTTCGTCTACGGACGGCCAGACACCCTGGGCGGGTTCGTCTACGTCGTCACCGGCGAGCAGTTCCGCGGCGGGCTCAACGATCCGTTCGGCGATTGGCCCGGGAAGCTTGCCAGCCTCGCGTCGCTCGCCATTCGACAGCTCGGGCCGCTCGCCGCCCTCGTCCTTTCGGGGTTGATCGTGACGGCGATCCGCCACCGGGCATTCGCCCTGCTGACCGCCAGCGCGCTGGTGATCACCTGTTTCTTCAACGCTGCTTACGTGAACGCCGAGATCGATCGCTACTACCTCGGGCCAGCGCTCATCGCCTGGGTCTGGCTGGCGATCTTCACCGCTGCGGTCGTCGACCGAATTCGCGACGGACGCCTCGTCGAGGCTCCGGAACCGGTGTCGGGCGATCTCTCCGGCGCCCCGCAAGCGCCCGTGGAGCCCGATTCGGCTGGCGGGAGGGGGCAGGGGCGGATTGACACGATCGGCGTCGCTGCGGCCGGTCTCGCGGCGCTGCTGCTCCTTGGGCCGACGATCGCGGCGTTGCCCGACAGGGCCGCGGCCGTCGACCGGACGGCTGATCGGAGCGCGGAGCTCTGGCTCGACGCCGTCCTCGACGAGGTCGAGCCGCAGGCGGTCATCGTCAGCTGGTGGAGTTACTCAACGCCGCTATGGTACGCACAGCTGATCGAGGGCCGGCGCACTGACGTCTTCGTCGTAGACGATCGAACCCGCATCGACATGGACCTGGGAGAAGTCACCGACGTGATTGACGGCAACCTCGCGATCGGACGGCCGGTCTATGCGATCCGAATCGATTCCCTGGAGCTCCGTCAGCTGGACACCCGCTACACCCTCACCCCGCTCGAGTCACCCTTGCTCTGGAACGTTCTCCGGGTGACGTCGCGCAGTGACGCGGGCATTCGCCCGTGACGGAGCGGGTCGCCCGGCTGTCGTTCTTTTTCCCGGCCCACAATGAGGAGGCGAATCTCCGGGGCCTCGTCGACGAGGCGCTCGAGACCCTGCCGGGGCTGGCAGAGACGTTCGAGGTCATCATCGTCGACGACGGGTCGCGCGACCAGACCGGCGCCATCGCCGACGAACTGACGGCGCAGCATCCCGGCGTGGTTCGCGCCGTCCACCACCCGACGAACCTCGGCTACGGGTCTGCACTGCTGTCCGGGTTCCGAGCCGCCCGCCACGATCTCGTGGCCTTCACCGACGGCGACCGGCAGTTCCGCGTGGCGGACCTCGCCCGCCTGACCGAGCGCCTCGCCGTGGCCGACCGGCCGGACGTCGTCGTCGGCTATCGGATCAAGCGAGCCGATCCGCTCGTCAGGACGCTCTACGCCAAGGCCTACCGCTTCGCGAACCTCGTCTGGTTCGGCCTCGGGATCCGCGACGTCGACTGCGCCTACAAGTTGTTCCGGCGGCCAGCGCTCGAAGGTGTCGCGATCGAGTCGGGCGGCGCGTTCTTCTCGGCAGAGCTCCTCATCAAGCTCCGCGCCGCCGGCCGGACGATCGTGGAGGTCGGCGTTCCGCATCATCCGCGCACCGCCGGCTCCCCGACCGGGGCCAAGCCGAGCGTCGTCTTTCGCGCAGTGCGCGACTTCTGGCGGCTCCGGTTACGGATGTGGTCGAACCGCGCTCGGGCCCTCCGTCGCGGGACGCCGATCCTGACCGACCAGGCCGCGGGCTAGCTGCCGGAGGCTCGGGGCTCGCCGGTCCCGGGGTCGATGTCGAGCGAATTCACGAAGTCGCGGAAGATGTCCAGCCGCGGATCGACGATCTGCTCGCCCGTCGACTCGAGCGGCGAC
>JANMPL010000476.1:0-2761 GCA_031369845.1 Chloroflexota bacterium | reverse complement strand
CGAGCCCAGCGGCGATTGCCATCCATGATGATCGCAACGTGGTGCGGGAGCTCCTCGGCCGGGAGCAGCGCTGGGTCCCCGATGGCTTCGCCGGTCGCGGCCGATCCCGATCCACGCGTCGCCTCAAGCGGCGCGTCGGTGGGCCTGGCCAGGGGTGCGCGAGACACTAGACCTCGAGGACCTCCTGTTCCTTTGCTCCGCCGAGCCGATCAACCTCGACGATGTGCCGGTCCGTCGTCCGCTGGAGCGCATCCAGCTGACGGTGCCCCTCGTCGGTCCCCACGGCTCCGTCGCGTTCCTCGCGCTTGAGGTGGTCCGCTGCCTCGCGACGCAGGTTGCGGATCTCGACCTTGGCTTCCTCCATCCGCTTGTGGACGACCCGAACGAGGTCCCGGCGGCGCTCCTCTGTCAACGGCGGGATGTTGAGCCGGACGACCGTGCCATCGACGTTGGGCATCAGCCCGATGTCACTCTTGGTGATCCTTCTCGATGGCCCCCAGGACACCCCGATCCCACGGCTGGATAACGATCTGATGGGGCTCCGGGACGCTGATCCCGGCCAGCTGATTGAGCGGTGTCTGGGTTCCGTAGTAGTCGACCTGGAGGCGTTCGACGAGCGAGGTCGAGGCACGGCCGGTTCGGACGGTGTGGAAGTCGCGGTCCATCGCCTCGACCGCGCGGCCCATCTTCTGCTCGGCCGCTGCCAGGGATTCGCTGCTCATGAGCGGGCTCCTCCCACGGCGCTCGCTGCGCCGGAGATGAGGGTACCGACGGGTTCGCCGACGGCAACCTTCGTGATGTTGTCGGGCTTGTTGAGGTCGAAGACGACGATCGGCAGATCGTTCTCCATGCAGAGCGAGACCGCCGTCGCATCGAGGACCTTGAGCTGGTCGCGAAGCAGGTCGCTGTACTGGAGCTGAGCGTAGCGCTTGGCGGTCGGATGGGTCAGCGGGTCCGCCTCGTAGACGCCGTCGACCTTCGTCGCCTTGAGCAGGACCTGGGCGTCGATCTCGACGGCGCGGAGCGCGGCGGCGGTGTCGGTGGTGAAGTACGGGTTGCCCGTGCCGGCTACGAAGATCGCGACGCGGCCCTTTTCGAGGTGGCGGACGGCGCGCCGCCGGATGTACGGCTCGGCGACCTCGTTCATCGCGATCGCGCTCATCACCCGGGTCGGGATCCCGACGTGCTCGAGCGCATCCTGGAGGGCCAGGCCGTTCATGACCGTGGCGAGCATCCCGATGTAGTCGCCTGTGGCGCGATCCATGCCCTTGGCCGCCGCCGCCAGGCCGCGGAAGATGTTGCCGCCACCGACCACGATGCCGACCTGGACGCCCAGGCGATGAACCTCCGCGACCTGGCGGGCGATGAACGCGACGAAGGAAGGATCGACGCCGTACGTCCGGTCGCCAAGGAGCGCCTCGCCGGAGAGCTTGAGCAGGATCCGCTTGTATCGGACTCCGTTGTTGCGTTCCGTCGTCGGTGCGTCGGTCACAGCTCCTCCCCGAGCGCATAGCGGGTGAAGCGGCGGACGCGGATGTTCTCGCCGATCGTCGCGATCGCCTCCGTGATGAGGTCGCGGACGGTCCGATCCTCGTCCCGGAACGGCTGGTCGTAGAGGCTGACTTCGGCGTACCACTTCTTGAGCTGGCCCTCGACGATCTTCGGGCGGATCTCCTCGGGCTTGCTTGTGACCCTGTCCGACTTGGCGAGCTCGGCCTTCTTCGCGTCGAGATCGGCCTCCGGGATCTGGTCGATGTCGACGTACTGTGGGGCCATGCCGGCAACCTGGACCGCGAGGTCCTTGACGAGCTTCTGGAACTCGTCGGTTCGGGCGACGAAGTCGGTCTCGCAGTTGACTTCGATCAGGACGCCAACCTTGCCGCCGATGTGGATGTAGCTCGAGATTGCGCCCTCGCTGGCCTCGCGGCCGGCCTTCTTCGCCGCGGCCGCGAGGCCGCGTTCGCGGAGTAGCCCGATCGCCTTGTCGAGGTCGCCACTCGCCTCGACGAGTGCGTTCTTGCAGTCCATGAAGCCCGCGCCGGTTCGCTCGCGCAGCTCCTTGACCGCGTCGGCGGTGATCGTTGTCATCTAGGTTCGGTTCTCTCCTGTGTCGCGCGGGCCACATCGGCCCGCGGCTGGGGGTTTGGTGCTTGGGGCCTGCCACCGTCAGACGGCGGTGGCGGACTCTTCTTTTTCGGCAGCTTCGCGGGCGAGCTCGGCGGCGATCTCGTCGGGAGTGGCCTCGCTCGCGGGCGCGACCGGCTCGGCGAGAGGACGGCCGCCGGGCAGCAGGCCGTCGTCGTCGTCTTCGGCGTCGGGCTCGAACGTCAGCGCAGCACCGCCGGCGAGGGCGGCAACGAGTTCGTTCGCGGCCGACTCGTCGAACTCAGGCTCGGCAGCGACCGCGATTTCGGGCTCAGGCTCCGCGGAGGCACGCGCCGCGCGTTCCTGCTGGCCCTCGATGCAGGCGTCGGCGATCAGGGTGCAGAGCAGCCGGATCGCGCGGATCGCATCGTCGTTGGCCGGAATGATGTGATCGATCTCGTCGGGATCGACGTTCGTGTCGCCGGTCGCGACGACCGGAACCTCGAGCTTGTTCGCCTCCGTCACCGCGATCCGTTCGCGGTGCGGGTCGATGATGAAGACGGCGCCGGGAACGCGCTTCATCTTGCGCATCCCACCGACGGTCAGCTGGAGCTTGGCCAGTTCTTCCTGCAGCTTCGCCGCTTCCTTCTTCGACATCCGGTCGAACTCGCCCGAC